>NZ_QGGB01000005.1:0-300000 GCF_003150675.1 Rhodohalobacter mucosus
AACAAGGAGCAGCTTCAGCGCGGGATGGTACTGTGCAAGCCGGGCTCAATTACCCCGCACAAGGAGTTTGAGTGCGAGGTGTATGTACTGAGCAAGGATGAGGGCGGGCGTCACACGCCGTTTTTCAAGGGATATCGTCCGCAGTTTTATTTCCGGACCACGGATGTAACGGGCTCGTGTGAGCTGCCTGACGGAGTGGAGATGGTTATGCCGGGCGACAACGTGAAGCTGAACGTAAGCCTGATCCAGCCGGTAGCGATGGAGTCGGGACTGAGGTTTGCCATCCGCGAGGGAGGCCGAACCGTGGGTGCCGGCGTAGTAACCAAAATTAATGACTAATTAAGTCTTACGGATTGCATATAGGTGAAGCCGCTTGCGGTTTCACCTTTTATGCTATCTACGGGCGTAGCTCAGTTGGTAGAGCACTGGTCTCCAAAACCAGGTGTCGGGAGTTCGAGTCTCTCCGCCCGTGCTACAGTAACTGCCTGAAAGAATATGGAAAAGATTAAGAATTTTATTGACGGTGTGCGAAAAGAGATGGCCAAAGTAACCTGGCCTACACAGCAGGAGCTCATAGACAATACCATTATTGTTGTCGTGTTCACCATAATTATTTCAGCATTCATCTTTGGTATCGACCAGGTTTACAGTACAATTTTGGAGGCGATTTACAGATGAGTTCTGATAATAGCTTCGATTGGTATGTGGTTCGGTGCTTTTCAAGCCATGAACGCAAAGTAAAAGAATTTCTGGAGCGTGAAATTGAAGAGCAGGGGCTGGAACACAAAATTGATGAAATACTGATACCTACTGAAACGGTTATTGAAATCAGATCAGGTAAGAAAAAGACGAAAGAGAAAAATTTCTTTCCCGGGTATATACTCGTACACACACGCTACGATGAGGAGGTCAATAACCTTATCCAGAGCGCACCTTCATGTCTTGGTTTTTTGAAAGCCGGCCGGAGCGATGTCATTCCCACCCCTCTTAAACAGCGGGAAGTGGATCGAATCATCGGACGTGTTATGGACAATCAGGAGGCTGCTGAGAAGGGCGGTGTCGTGGATATCCCCTACAAGGAAGGAGATCTGGTTAAGGTTATTGATGGACCATTCAAAGAATTTGACGGTACTGTACAAGAGGTGCTGCCCGACAAGCTTAAGCTTCGGGTACTTGTAAGTATCTTCGGAAGAAAAACCCCGGTTGAGGTTGACCTGAATCAGGTTGAATCAACCACTTGAGAACTTAAACGTGAGCTATTACGCAGCAAACAGAAGCACGAATCGCTAATTGATTCTATATGGCAAAAAAAGTAGATAAAGTGCTAAAACTTCAAATTGTTGGCGGCCAGGCAAATCCTGCGCCACCGGTAGGTCCTGCTTTAGGCCAGGCCGGAATCAACATTATGGAGTTTTGTAAAGCATTTAATGCAAAAACCCAGGATAAAGCGGGCACGATTATCCCCGTTGAGATTACGGTGTTTGCGGACAAGTCTTTTACATTCAAAACAAAGACTCCTCCGGCAGCTGTACTTCTCAAGAAAGCGGCGAAAATCAAGTCCGGTTCGGGTGAGCCCAACCGAAATAAAGTAGGACGGGTAACCTGGGCGCAGTGCAAGGAGATTGCTGAGCAGAAGATGGAAGACCTTAATGCATACGAGGTTGAACATGCTGCTGAAATGATCGCCGGCACCGCGCGTAGTATGGGTTTGCGTGTAATCCGAGATTAATAATTAGGATGTAAGAAATGGCAAAACGAGGCAAGAAATATCAGCAGGTCGCTGAATTGATTGACCGTGAAGCAGAATACACTATTGAAGAAGCGTGCGACCTGGTTAAAAAAACCAAGACTGCAAGCTTCGATGAGTCCGTAGATCTCGATCTTCGGCTGGGTGTAGATCCGCGACACGCCGATCAAATGGTTCGTGGTACTGTTTCGCTACCTCACGGAACCGGGAAGTCGGTACGTGTGCTTGCGTTGGTTAACGAAGCAAAACAGGAAGAAGCGAAAGAGGCCGGAGCCGATCATGTAGGCCTGGATGAGTACATTGAAAAAATTGAAGATGGCTGGGCAGATATCGATGTGATTATCGCCACGCCAGACGTAATGGGTAAAATCGGAAAACTCGGCCGTCATCTCGGCCCGAGAGGTCTGATGCCTAATCCCAAGAGCGGCACCGTAACGATGGATGTTGCGGATGCAGTAAAGGAATTTAAATCAGGAAAAATTGATTTCAGGGTAGACAAAGCAGGAATCCTGCATACCTCAATCGGTAAAGCTAGTTTTGAGCCGAATGAAATTCGCGAAAACCTGATCTCCTTTCTGCAGACGATTATCAAACTTCGTCCTGCATCCGCAAAGGGAGCCTACATCAAAAGTGCATACATAAGCACAACGATGGGGCCCGGCATACCGATCAGCCGTTCATCCATTACCTCAATTTAGAATTTTAACAGGTTAACAAAATGCCGACACTATCAGACAAAAAGGCAATTGTTGAAGAAATTACCGAACAGCTGAATAACTCAAACGCTGTCTATATCACAAAATACACCGGCATGTCGGTTGATGATATGGGCGAGCTCAGGGGTAAATTCAGAGAAGGTAACGTGCGTTTTAAAGTGTATAAAAATACGCTCATCAAACGCGCCATGGATACAATTGGCGGATATGAAGATCTCTACCCTCACCTGGAAGACCAAAATGGTTTTGCATTTGTGGAAGAAGAGCTGGCAGCACCTGCTAAAGTGCTCAAAAACTACATTAAGGAAAAAAATAAGCCCGAATTTAAAGCGGCTTTAATTGACGGTGACTACTACAGTCAGGATCAGCTTGATTCACTCGCGGCTATGAAGTCGAAGAACGAAGTAATCGGCGATATCATGGGACTGCTGCTTTCACCAATAACCAACGTAGTAAGCGGACTTCAGGCACAAGGCGGAAATATTGCCGGTGCTGTGAAAACTATTGCCGAGAAAGGCGAAGAATAAAATCCAACACACAACAATTTTTTAATTAAAACCGACGAACGGAGAATACGAACAATGGCTGACGTTAAAGAAATAGCAGAACAACTCGTTAACTTAACGATCAAAGAGGCTAATGAACTTGCAAAAGTTCTTGAAGAGGAATACGACATCAAACCGGCTGCAGCTGCAGTTGCCGTGGCAGGACCTGCCGGCGGCGGTGAAGGTGGCGCTGCAGAAGAGAAGGACGAATTTGATGTTGTCCTGAACTCAGCAGGTGCCAAGAAAATCGGCGTGATCAAAGAAGTACGTGCAATTACCGGTCTTGGACTGAAAGAAGCCAAAGAACTGGTTGACGGTGCTCCCAATACGATCAAAGAGGCTGCTCCAAAAGCAGAAGCCGAAGAGATCAAGGCTAAACTCGAAGAGGCAGGCGCTGAAGTAGAACTTAAGTGATCCCTGCATAGTACCCTTTTGCCATAGCCAATACCCTGTAAATGGGTATTGGCTTTTGGCGTCTTATTTAGAGAACAGCTTGAGGTAGCTCGTACCTCTTTCTTCCCAGGGAAGAAATTCCGCACCTTATTTTTAACCTAAAGGAGATCATCCTTTTGAGTAATACTATGGAGAAAATCCCGTTTACCGACCGCCTTTCATTCGGCAGAATTAAAAATGTAATCGATTACCCGGACTTTTTAGATATTCAGCTCAAGTCTTTTAATGACTTTGCTCAGCTGGATGTTGCTCCAAACGACCGGGATGACAAAGGACTTCAGAGAATTTTCAATGAGAATTTCCCCATTCAGGATACACGGGAAACTCATATTCTTGAATTCCTTTACTATTCTGTCGATACACCGAAATATAATATCAAAGAGTGCCAGGAAAGAGGGCTCACCTACGCGATACCCCTGAAGGCCAAACTCAGACTTTCGTCAGCCGACGAAACTGATGAAGCCTCTGAAACTATCGAACAAGAAGTTTTTCTTGGTGACCTTCCATGGATGACCAACAGAGGTACATTCATCATCAACGGTGCAGAGCGCGTGATTGTTAGCCAGCTTCACCGGTCGCCGGGTGTATTTTTCGGGCAGTCCGTACATCCGAACGGAACGCAGCTCTATTCGGCGCGAGTCATACCATTCAAAGGATCCTGGATTGAATTTACAAACGATATCCGCGATGTTCTCTGGGCGTATATCGATCGGAAGAAGAAGATTCCAGCAACTACGCTTTTGAGAGCACTTGGATACTCAACCGATCTGGAGATACTGAGTCTATTCGATCTTTCGGAAGAGATCGACTTCGGTACCAAGAAAACCTACAACAGCAAGCTTGTTGGCAAACGACTGGCTACCGACATTACCATGGAAGTTACGGAAGAAGTGGTGGATGATGAGACGGGTGAAGTTACGGAAGCCACCAACCGGAAACTTGTACTGGAACGTGACCATGAACTCACGGAAGACGATTACGGCCTCCTGAAGGAAGCTGATGCTAAGAAAGTACTGGTGCAGAAGATCGGTGTGGAAGAGTCAGAGCGATCTGTGATCATGAATACTCTCCGCAAGGATTCCTCTCATGATGAAGTGACCGCCCTTGCTGAAGTATATCAGCAAATACGAACCGGTGAGATGCCCGATCCCGAAACAGCGCGTCAGGTACTCGAACGACTGTTCTTCAGTGACAAGAAATATGATCTGGGTGAAGTTGGACGGTACCGCTTGAATAAGCGTCTGAAACTTGATATCGAAAATGATATACAGTATCTCACCAAAGAAGATGTGGTTGCCATCATCAAAGAGGTTATTCGCCTCAAGGAGATGAAGAGCCAGGTGGATGATATTGATCACCTGAGCAACCGGCGTGTTCGTACAGTGGGAGAGCAGCTTGGTCAGCAATTCGCCATTGGACTCGCAAGAATGGCGCGTACCATCCGCGAACGGATGAATTCACGCGATGCAGAGCAGCTTACACCGCAGGATCTTGTAAATGCAAGAACCATATCAAGCGTAATCAACAGCTTCTTTGGTACGAACCAGCTTTCGCAGTTTATGGATCAGACTAACCCTGCTGCTGAACTGACTCACAAACGGCGAATGTCGGCACTGGGTCCGGGTGGTCTGACCCGTGAGCGGGCAGGTTTTGAGGTTCGTGATGTTCACTATACGCACTACGGCCGGCTCTGCCCGATCGAGACGCCGGAAGGGCCGAATATCGGACTGATTACCTCGCTGTGTATCCATGCAAAGGTTAACGATTTTGGGTTTATCGAAACTCCCTACCGTAAGGTAAAAGAAGGTATTGTAACCAAAGACGTTGAATACCTGGCTGCTGAGCAGGAGGATGAGACCGTTATTGCGCAGGCGAACGCGCCAATCGATGAGAAAGGCAACTTCATGAATGAATCGATATTTTCGCGATTCAGAGACAGTAACGTTGGCCTTGCAAAACCTGATCAGGTTGAGTACATGGACGTCTCCGCCAACCAGATTACCTCGCTGGCGGCCGCACTCATTCCATTTATCGAGCACGATGACGCCAACCGTGCATTAATGGGCTCGAACATGCAGCGTCAGGCTGTGCCGCTTCTGCGGCCTGAGTCTCCCGTAGTGGGAACAGGCCTTGAACAGCGCGCTGCCAAAGACTCCAGGGCGATTATTACAGCCGAGGGAGATGGTGAAGTGGTGTACGTGAGTGGAAATGAGATCCGCATCAAATATGATCGAAGCGAGCTTGAGCAAAACTGCTTCTTTGATGAAGGGATCAAATCCTACTCGCTGCAAAAGTTTGAGCGAAGCAACCAGGATACCACCATCAATCAGCGGCCTATTGTAAGCGTCGGTGACAAGGTGAAAGAAGGTGACGCAATTGCTGACGGCTATGCTACCGAAAAAGGAGAGCTTGCCCTCGGCCGGAATATGCTTGTCGCCTTCATGCCGTGGCGCGGCTATAACTTCGAGGATGCTATTGTAATCAGCGAACGCGTGGTTCAGGATGATATTTATACATCCATACACATCACCGAATTTGAACAGCAGGTTCGGGATACCAAGCGTGGAGAAGAGGAACTGACTCGTGAGATTCCAAATGTGAGTGAGGAAGCAACCCGCAACCTTGACGAGCAGGGAATTATTCGCGTTGGTGCCAAAGTAAACCACGGGGACATACTGGTGGGTAAAATTACTCCGAAAGGTGAAACCGATCCTACCCCCGAAGAGAAACTGCTTCGTGCCATATTCGGCGACAAGGCTGGAGATGTGAAAGATGCATCGATGAAAACACCTCCCGGAGTGTCGGGCGTGGTAATCAATACCAAGCTTTTCAGCCGAAAACGCGATGAGCAGATCTCACGCAAGGAGGAGAAAAAACTTGTGGAGCAGGAGAATGAGCGTCACGCGCAAAAACTGGCTGATCTCAACTCCAAATGGGCAGACAAAATGTACAGCCTGCTGCGAGATAAAACGTCTCCGGGTGTGTACAACTACAGCAATGTAGAGCTGATACCGAAAGGCGAGAAATATAAAAAATCAGTCTTCGAAGAGCTTGACCCGGTCAATATTAACGAAAACATCGACTGGGCTACTGATGAAGAGCTTGTGAAGCATGTAAAACTGCTTTTCAAAAATTATCGTGACCTTCGCAGGGACATCGATACGGAAGCCAAGCGTCGAAAATATCAGATTCAGGTAGGAGATGAGCTGCCCCCAGGAATTATTCAGAAGGCAAAAGTATATGTTGCCAAGAAGAGAAAGATTCAGGTGGGTGACAAGATGGCCGGCCGCCACGGTAACAAAGGCGTTATCGCTAAAGTAGTGCCGATGGAGGATATGCCGTTTATGGAAGACGGTACTCCGGTTGATATTGTGCTTAATCCGCTGGGTGTACCATCTCGTATGAACCTTGGCCAGATCTACGAAACGATTCTGGGCTGGGCAGGCATGAAGCTGGGTGTGAAATATGCATCACCGATCTTCGATGGCGCTTCCTACGACCAGGTTCAGGAAGAGCTCAAGAAAGCCGGCCTTCCCGAAGACGGCCGCGTACACTTGTACGACGGTCAAACGGGCCAAATGCTCGATCAGAAGACCACCGTTGGCTACATGTACATGCTCAAGCTGAATCACCTTGTTGAAGACAAGATGCATGCACGGTCTATCGGTCCATATTCACTCATTACACAACAGCCATTGGGCGGTAAAGCGCAATTTGGCGGACAGCGATTGGGTGAGATGGAAGTTTGGGCACTTTACGCGTACGGTGCCGCCAATATTCTGAAAGAGATGCTCACGGTTAAAAGTGATGACGTAAAAGGACGCTCCAAGGTATATGAAGCCATTGTAAAAGGCGAAAATCTGCCGGAAGGCGATATACCTGAGTCGTTCAAAGTATTGCTGCGTGAATTGATGGGTCTCGGTCTCGAAATCCACATTGACTAACGATTGTTCTGATTAATAAATCTATAACGGAGGTAACCCCTTGCCGTCAACAAAAACATTAACTGTTACCAAAGACTTTTCCACCATCGGGATCTCTCTAGCTTCGGCTGAGACCATTTTATCCCGTTCTCACGGAGAAGTTCTGACACCGGAAACCATTAATTACAGAACATTCAAACCGGAAATGGATGGTCTTTTCTGTGAAAAGATCTTCGGTCCGGTTAAAGACTATGAATGCCACTGTGGTAAATACAAGCGTATCCGGTACAAAGGCATTATCTGTGACCGGTGCGGTGTTGAAGTAACCAGAAAAGCCGTCAGGCGGGAGCGAATGGGCCATATAACCCTGACGGTTCCCATTGTACATATCTGGTACTTCAAATCATTGCCAAGTAAAATTGCCTACCTGCTTGGATACTCTTCCAAAAACCTGGAGCGAATTGTTTATTACGAAACATTTGTTGTAATCAATCCGGGTCTGGCTCGCGATCTTGGTTACAAGAGGGGTGACCTGATTTCAGAAGAGGAGAAATATGACATCCTCGACCAGCTTCCTGAAGATCATTACGAGCTTGAGGATGACGATGAGGATAAATTTCTTGTCAAAGACGGAGCGGAAGCCATACAGGGACTGCTCCTTACCATGGATCTTGACAGCCTGGCGTACACGCTGCGCGATGAGGTGAAGAATGAAACCTCGCAGATGCGCAAGAAGAAAAAGCTGAAGAGGCTGCAGGTAATCGAATCATTCCGTGCTGCCAATCAGCACACGGAGAATCATCCGGAGTGGATGATTCAGAGCGTGATACCGGTTATACCACCCGAACTGCGCCCGCTTGTTCCCCTGGAAGGCGGCCGGTTTGCAACGTCTGATCTTAACGATCTTTACCGCCGTGTGATTATCCGGAATAACAGGCTGAAGCGTCTGATCGACATCAAGGCCCCGGATGTGATTTTGCGTAATGAGAAACGCATGCTTCAGGAAGCTGTGGACTCTCTGTACGACAATTCAAGAAAATCGAACGCAGTTCGAAACAATAACCGTCCGCTGAAATCACTCAGCGATATGCTGAAAGGCAAGAGCGGCCGTTTTCGTCAAAACCTGCTTGGAAAGAGGGTTGATTATTCAGGTCGTTCCGTTATTGTTGTTGGTCCTGAGCTTAAAATGCATGAATGCGGGCTCCCCAAAGAGATGGCTGTTGAGCTCTACAAGCCATTCGTGATTCGACGGCTGATTGAACGCGGATACGTGAAAACGGTGAAAAGCGCTAAAAAGGTTGTTGATCGCCGCGATGCGGTAGTCTGGGAAGTTCTGGAAAACGTCATTGACGGACATCCTGTTCTTCTGAACCGTGCACCTACACTTCACCGTTTGGGTATTCAGGCTTATCAGCCTGTATTGATCGAGGAGAAAGCGATCCGTCTGCACCCGCTCTCATGTACAGCGTTTAATGCTGACTTTGACGGTGACCAGATGGCGGTTCACCTTCCTTTAAGCCACGATGCCGTACTGGAGGCGTCTATACTAATGCTTGGCTCACACAATATTCTGAGCCCTGCAAGTGGCGGTCCCGTAGCCGTTCCGTCCCAGGATATGATTCTGGGTATTTATTACCTCACAAAAATGGGCAATGGCAAATTGGGTGAAGGTAAAACATTTGCCGACCCGGATGAGGTCATTGTAGCCTACGATCAGGGCAAGCTGGATACTCACGCCAAGATTAATGTGCGGATTCCGATAACCAATGATGAGGGTGAAACGGAATATGAGATCATTAAAAGCACAACAGGGCGCGTAATCTTCAATACAATTCTGCCAGAAGGTGTTGAGTTTGTTAATAAAACTCTCGGCAAGAAAGAACTGCGAACTCTGATCTCTGATATCCACACAGAAGTGGGAACCAGGGAAACCGCAGAGTTTCTGGACAAGATGAAGAAGGTTGGTTTTGAACGTGCCACTACAGGCGGACTCTCGTTCAGCCTCGAGGATATCATCATTCCGGAAGCCAAGCGTGAACTGATCCAGAAAGCTCAGGACGAAGTATCTGAAATTCAGGATCGGTACGAGATGGGTTTCATTACGGATAATGAACGCTACAATCAGGTTATTGACAAGTGGACGAGTACCACTAACCGTGTATCTGAAACGTTGTTTCAAAGTCTGGCTGATGATAAAGACGGTTTCAACGCTGTATTTATGATGGCCGATTCGGGAGCACGGGGTTCGAAAGAACAGATCCGTCAGCTGGGTGGTATGCGTGGTTTGATGGCCAAACCGCAAAAAAGCTCCATGCAGCAGGGGAACGAGGTAATTGAAAACCCGATTCTCTCCAGTTTCCGTGAGGGCCTGACGGTTCTTGAGTACTTTATTTCGACTCACGGTGCCCGTAAGGGTCTTGCTGATACGGCCCTGAAAACTGCCGATGCCGGATACCTTACCCGTCGCCTGGTTGATGTTTCACAGGATATTATTATCAATGAGCAGGACTGCGGTACGCTTCGGGGTATCAAGATGCAGGCTCTCAAGGATAATGAGGACGTGATACAAAGCCTGGAAGACAGAATTATGGGGCGTGTATCCATGCACGAAGTTCGTGACCCGATTACTGACGAGATACTCTGTGAAGCGAATCAGCTGATCACGGAAAAAATTGCCAAGAAAGTGGCTGAGACATCCATCGAAGAGGTGGAGATCCGGTCTGTACTGACTTGTGAAACCGAGCGGGGCGTGTGTGCCAAATGCTACGGTCGCGATATGGCCCGGAACAGCCTGGTACAGGTTGGTGAAGCCGTGGGCGTTATTGCAGCACAGTCGATTGGTGAACCGGGTACCCAGCTTACGCTTCGTACATTCCACGTTGGAGGTACAGCTTCACGCATGGAGTCGGATTCACAGCACAAAGCCAAATTTGACGGTAAAGTTGAGTTCGAAAATGTGCGTGTAGTAGAGTATGACGACGGTGAAGAGATTCACAATGTGGTACTGAGCCGCGCCGGTGAACTTAAGCTGATCGACGAAGACGGCAAGGTGCTGAATACGTATAACGTACCTTATGGTGCTGAAATGCTCGTTGAGGAAGGTGACAGCGTACCGAAAGGAATGCCGCTCTGTAAGTGGGATCCCTACAACGCATTGATCTTCAGTGAGCTGGAAGGTACAGTAGAGTACAAAGACATCATCGAAGAGATCACCTATACAGCCGATACGGATGCCCAAACGGGTCACCGTGAAAAAGTGATTATTGACTCGAGAGACAGGTCATTGGTGCCTACACTTGTAGTGAAAGGCGTCGACGACCGTATCCGGGAAAATACGCTTCCGGTCGACACACATATCGTGGTCGAAGATGGTGAAAAAGTTCAGGCTGGTCAGATTCTTGCCAAGATTCCAAGAGCTGCATCCAAATCGAAGGACATTACAGCCGGTCTGCCTCGTGTAACCGAACTGTTTGAGGCGCGCTCACCGAGCGATCCCGCAGCCGTTACCGAAATTGACGGTATCGTGAAAATGGGCGGTCGGAAGCGAGGCTCTCAGGAAGTGATTGTTGAAAGCAAGGACGGAACAGATGAGAAGAAGTACCTGATTCCTCTTTCAAAGCATATCCTTGTTCAGGAGAACGACTTCGTGAAGGCGGGTCAGGCTCTGAGTGACGGTACCATACCGGCACAGGAGATTCTGAATATTCTCGGTCCGTTTGCGGTTCAGTCCTATCTCGTAAATGAGATTCAGGAGGTTTACAGGCTGCAGGGTGTGAAAATTAATGACAAGCACATCGAAGTGATTGTTCGCACCATGATGCAGAAAGTGGAAGTAACCGATCCCGGAGATACAATGTATCTTGAGGGCGATAAGGTTGACCGCTTTGAGCTTAATAACAGAAATGATGAACTGATCGGTAAGTTTGTAGTAACTGATCCGGGCGGCAGTGAGCTGAAGCGGGGTGCAATCCTCGACAGACGCGAGGTCCGGGAAGTGAACAACGAACTGATTAAGGCCGGCAAGGATGAGCTTCAGACACGTGAGGCTGAGCCTGCCATTTCAAAACCGATACTTCTGGGAATTACCCGGGCATCGCTCTCTACCGAGAGCTGGCTCTCGGCAGCATCCTTCCAGGAAACGACGAAGGTTCTTACACAAGCTTCCATTGAAGCCAAGAAAGACCTTCTGCGCGGACTGAAGGAGAATGTGATTGTTGGCCATAAGGTACCTGCCGGTACAGGCCTACTCAAATACGATGAACTCATTGTTGGTTCCAAAGCCGATTATGACGAAACCGATGAGGAGATTGAAAAAGTGTTTGAGTCACTTGGAGCCGATAATCCGGAAGAAGAGAACGAATAAAAAAAAGCCTCCCAACCGGGAGGCTTTTTTTGTATAGGGAGTATGTTTACCATCTCGTTTGCGGGTTCTAACCGATATTGCAATTATTCCGGTTACCCCGCAGCATAAAAACTGGCCTGAATTTTACTAAGCAACAGGATCCCGGCGCGGAGCAAAAATGGGCAGAATCCGTGTTGGCTTGTTGCCCGGGCAGAGAGTGACCTCATGGACCTGTTACATTATAAAACGGTATGAATCAGCTTTTTTTCTCAATGTTTTCAAGAAGTGACTCAGCTTCGCGGATTAGGTCATCTGCACGTTTTTTTGCATCACTTACAACATCGTCGCCTTTCTTTTTGGCGTCAGACACATATTTTTCCTTCTCATTCTGTAGTTCGTCAATCAGCTTGTTGAGCTCATCAACATATGTGCTCAGGCGATAGGATATTTTGTCTCTTGTATTGGAACCGGAGTCGGGAGCATAAAGAATGGCGACTGCCGAACCGATCAGTGCGCCGGCTACCAGCCCAATTGTGAAGTCTTTTCCAGAACTGCTCATGGTGATATAAATTTGGTAGTTTTACTGTTATTTTATTCCAAAACTTCTTTGGTGAATGCATCTTAAGCAATGTGATGCTTCTATTGTTTCATTATATTCTAAAAAACGAAAATCCCCAAAAAACATTCTCTTTATATGAAATTTTTCATCGATACCGCCGACCTTGAAGAAATCCATGAAGCCCATGACATGGGTGTGCTTGACGGAGTTACAACCAACCCCAGTCTGTGCGCCAAGGTAGGAGTAAAGGATTTTGAAGGGCATATTGCTAAAATATGCGATATTGTGGACGGTGACGTCTCGGCGGAGGTAATCTCCACTGAATTCGCGGATATCGTATCCGAAGGCCGGAACATTGCATCCATTGCAGACAATGTGGTGGTCAAGGTGCCTTTGATCAAGGATGGCATCAAAGCGATAAAGACGCTGAGTGATGAGGGGATTAAAACCAACTGTACACTATGCTTTTCACCATCACAGGCGCTGATAGCTGCAAAAGCCGGAGCCACATACATCTCACCGTTCATCGGCCGGCTGGATGACATCTCAAGTGAAGGAATGAACCTGATTGCCGATATCCGGATGATCTACGATAATTACGGACTTGAGACCGAAATTCTGGCTGCAAGTATTCGTCATCCGATGCACCTGGTTGAATCCGCACGAATGGGTGCAGACGTAGCCACAATGCCGTTGAAAGTAATCGTAGGCCTGCTTAAACACCCGCTCACCGATATTGGGCTCGAGAGGTTCCTGGCCGACTGGGACAAGCTGCAGGAAACGCTTAAGAAATAAGAGTACTTTATTGAACGACTGATAATAGAGTACCCTTTTTTGAGAAAAATTCTGTATCGAATCCAGAGTAGAGGCAATTCAGATCTAAAAAAATGCCACAGAGGCAATGGATCATCTCCGTGCCTCCGTGGCAACCGGCATTCACACTACGCTGATATTCTGCTGAATTAATTCCTGTTTCTTCGCAGTCCCCGGGCCGTACGGTCCTCGTAGGGCGGGGCGGGGGTCATGCGCGGAGGGTTCGCTTCCAGGTTACGCAACACTTCCTGTACTACGCGCTCCATTTGCGGATCGCGCCCCTGCATCAGCATATTCGGGTCATCCCAGACGGGGATGTCGGGCCGGACACCTTCACCCTCCCAGAACCAATGCCCGTCATTGTCATACAGGCGTGCACCGGGCACAGTGATTCCTCCGCCGTCAATTAGCGAATGACCTGTAGCCGGGCCCACCAGAATACCAAGAGTCCGTTCCCCAACGATCGGACCTGCCTCAAGTTCCTGAAAAGCCCAGGGGAGTCCGTCTCCTCCCGAACCGGCCCAGCCATTGATCAGCATTCCCATCGGACCTGTATTGGTGTGAACCGGCTGAGTGTGGTCGCGTCCATGGCGCCAGTGAAGGTTGTAGACCACCGGCCGTGTCAGCAGCTCCAGGAAACGGTCAGCCAGCTGGCCTCCGCCGTTAAAGCGCTCGTCGATAATAAAACCCTGCTTGTGAAGCTGGCCGTAGTACATGCGAACCAGCTCCTGCTGTCCCTGACCGGATGTGTTCGACATATAGATGTAGCCGAGCCTGCCGTCGGAGAGTTCATCCACCATTTTGCGGTTGTTCTCGATCCATTCCAGGTACCGCAGGTTGGACTCCTGGCCCAGTGACAGCGTCGTAACGACTACCTCACGCGCATCATCGATGCGTCCGTTTTCACTGATCATAAGCGAGACGGTCTTGCCGTCGAGTCCTTCAAAGGCCATGTAGGGATCCTGATTCGGGTCAAGCTCAATTCCGTTAACGGAATGAATATAGTCTCCCTCATTTACGCTGACTCCGGGTCGGTCGAATGGTGAACGCACCTGCGTATCCCAATCGGCAGGGCGTACGATTCGGCCGATGCGGTACATGTTGTCATCCAGTTCCCAATCGATACCCAGGTATCCGGTGCTGATAAAATCAATGCTCTCCGTATCACCACCGCGCGTATAGGTGTGGCCTGCGCTCAGCTCCGACAGCATGTTCGACTGAATGTTTGAGATGTCCCACCGTGTACGTGCATCCGGAAGCAGGGCCCCATAGCGCTCACGCATCTCATCCCAGTCAACCTGCTGCATCTCCGGATCGTAGAAGAAATCACGGTACCGCCTCCATGTATCATGGAAAATCTGTTCCCACTCCTTGCGAACCTCAAGCTGCATCACCAGTCCGTCGGTTGAAACGGGCGTATCGATATTCTGTCCCGGCTGAGGCTGAATCACACCAAAACGTCCGTTCGACTGAACCAGGATGGCTTTGCCGTCGGCGGTAGGTTGTGCACGATTCACACTTTCCATAATGGTTATCTGTTCTCTTTTTTCGAAATCGAATGCCATCAGCGATGGAGAACCGCCGCCAGATCCCGAATTGGGATATCGCAGATAGACCAATTTACCGTCAAAGGCCATCAGGTTGCCGATGTTGCCGGCTGGAACCGGAATCTCCGTGATGCGTGACTCAAAACCATCGAAATCAATTGAAACGGACATCTCCTCTTCGTCATCACCGTTACCGTTTCCATTCTCACCGGCTTCTTCTTCACCGCCGGTTACTTCTACCACATCGTTTTTAGGGGGCAGAAGGGAAGGGATGTCGCCGGTAAGGCTCACCGTTACAAGCTGAGTGGAATTGGGATAAACCCAGGTGTTGTCCATATCAGAGTAAACGGATGAAAATTCACGGTTGGAAGCATAGAACAGGTAGTTTCCGTCCGCGCTGAAAACGGGAGAGGAGTCGCTGTAGAATCCAGTTGTGGCCTGGTGCAGTTCATTCTCCTCTGTATCATACAGCATAACGGCATACTGTGCATTTTCCAGGCCGCGTGTAAATGCGAGCCATTTTGAGTCGGGCGACCAGCTGAGTACGTAACCGTAACGGCCATTATGGCCGATATTCCAGTTGGTGTGACCGGCCTCCCTGACGCGTCCATTTTCCGCATCAATAACATAAATGGTGTTGGTCTCATCAATAAACGCCAGTTTTTCACTATCGGGCGACCAATTCAGTGAATACCCGTATCCCTCACCGCGATCGGAAAGTTTTTGCGGCTCACTGCCGTCGGTCATGTTATGCAGATAAATTTCATATTCTCCGTCCTTGTCACTCCAGTATGCGAGAGTGGTACCATCGGGTGACCATGCGGGATTGTGGTCAAAAGCCCCGCTTGAACGGGTGAGATTGGAGGTATACCCATCGGAAGCGGGCACGTTAAACAGCTCTCCGCGTGCTTCGAAAACAATGCGCTTGCCGCCTGGGGCTGCCGTCATGCGAGCTATACTGCGGCTTACATCCGTGCGCCGCGGAATTTCCAGGGATTTATCCGATACAACGTCCACGTTTACCTGACGGACATTTCGTGATTCCAGATCCATCAGGTAAAGCCCTCCGCCCATCTCAAACACGAGTTCATCGGGTCCGGCGGACAGGTAGGATATGTCGAACTCATCGTACCGTGTAATTTGCCGCTGCATTCCCGTTGTGGTATCGTGCATCCAGATGTTCAGCCGAAATTCAGGCCCCTGATCAGATAAAAAGTAGACGATGTTACCTGCCCATGCCGGTTTACCGTCGTTATACTCGTTTTCAGTGATATTTTCCACACGGTTTTCATCCATATTGTAGATCAGGATGTCTGAAGCAAGTCCGCCCTTGTATCGTTTGAAAGGATAGTTTTCCGTGATCTTTGTGATGTAGGCAAGCTGACTGCCATCGGGTGAAAAACTGGCCAGTTCGCCGTATGGAAGGGGAAGGGCTTCGGGCATGCCTCCATCTCTGTGAACCATAAACAGCTGGTTAGCGGAGCGCTGGCCCATAGTGCGACGGGAGGCAATGAGAAGTCGCTCTCCATCGGGATGCCATGCAACCATACGATCCGGGTAGGAAGCATAGGTAACGCGGGTAGGTACACCACCCATTGCAGGGATTACATATACATCCTGATTTCCGTTATAGCTTGCCGTATAGGCAATGTAATCGCCGTCCGGCGAGTACTGGGGCCAGGACTCTTCACCCAGTGAGCTTGTTAGCTGTGAGGCTGTCCCTCCGTCCTTGTTAACAATCCAGATGTCGCCTCCATAAACAAACGTGATATGGGAGTCCGAGACATCCATATATCGCATCATTTTAGCGTTAATTTGAGCAAATACCTGCTCAGAAATAATGAATAGAACGAGAACCAAGAGAAGTCGTTTCATGGCAAATTGATTGAATTGTATATGGCAGATAAAAGTGATTACACGAAGAACAACAAAAGCAGTTTCACTTAGATATAAGCATTGAATCTTCTACCCGCAAATAAAGGATTTGCAGCAGGTGGGTGAGGTTGTGAAAACGGTCAGAATCCTGCCGTATGGGGCAAAACAATCTTTACTCACTTTCTCAACCTCAACCTCATACCCTAAATGACCAAATTGGAATGCTGTTAATCCGTACTCTTGTACCGGTCAAACCACCCGGTAATGTAAGCCACTTTCCGGAACAGGTTACTTGGCTTTGAAGCGATACTGTGGCTGGCCCCCGCTATGCGAACCATCACTGCATCCACACCCTGCAGTTTCAGGGCCGAGTAGTACTGCTCGGTTTCACTCATTGGCGTGCGATAATCCACTTCACCGGTCAATAGCATTGTAGGAGTAGTAACATTGCCTACCAAAGAGATTGGTGATCGTTCGAGATATTGTTCGGGGTCGTCCCATGGCTTTTCGGTAAACCAGTATTTGCTGAAGAATGGGATTCCGTCTGCCGTTAAGACAAAACTGTACCAGTTAATCACCGGTTTGGCTACAACTGCAGCTGCAAAGCGGTCCGTTTTTCCGATCGCCCAGGCTGTGAGAACCCCGCCGCCGCTGCCGCCTGTAATGAACAAGTTGTCTTCATCAATGTATCCCTGGTCTATTACGTAATCCACGGCGTCCATCAGATCGTCGTGATCTTCACTTGGATAGTTGTGGTTGATATATGCTGCGAAATCGGATCCGTAGCTGGTACTTCCCCGGGGATTGGTGTACACCACCACATATCCGCGGCTGGCCATGAACTGCAGTTCGGGTGAAAATCTTGGACCGTAATTGGTATGCGGACCGCCGTGAATTTCCAGGATCATCGGATATTCTTTATCGGGATCAAAATCCGGAGGAGTGATAATCCAGCCATGCACGCGGAAATCATCGACAGAGGAGTCTACCCAGAACTTTTCCACAGTTCCCGTTTTTTTGGCTTTGAACAGTTCGCTGTTCAGATCGGTGAGGACCCTGTTGGCCATTCGCGTCGGAAAATGTCCCACAGCAAGTTCCGCAGGCCGGTCTGTAGTACCCTCGGGGTATGCAAAACGACCATTATCAGCCATTGAAAAGGATCCGCCTCCGTATGGCCGGCCCGTGGAAGGGCTGTTCAGATTCTCTGCTATCATTGTAACATTACCATTGAGCCGGATATTTCCAACCTTGCTGTTTCCCTCTTCATCATAGCGGAAGAAGATAGAGCGGCTGTCGGTTGCCCAGGTGATGGATGATAGATCCACATCAATATCGTCTGAAATGACCCGAAGATTCGATCCGTCACGATTCATTACATAGAGATCCGTCTCCTGGTAGCCCAGAAACCGGTCGTCATATCCCGTGTAGGCGATCAGGTTGCCGTCGGGAGAGATTCTCGGAGAGTTGTGAGGTCCGCGCTTGTCAGTGACCTGAATCATCTCGCCTGTTTCAATATTCATCTCATAAATCTGCGCATTATTGGGATCAATATCCGCATTTCCGGATCGATCGGACGTAAACATGATATGCTGTCCATCGGGTGCCCATGACGGCGAGCCGTGGTCATAGTCACCCATGGTTAATTGCCGCACGGCACCGCCTTCGGCCGGAATAACAAACAGGTGTGTGGATCCGTCTTCAACATAGCCGCCTCCGTCACGGCGATAGGTTACCTTGTCAATTACTCGGGCAGGTTTTTCCCACTCGGCGCCATCAGGGGGTGAGGGCAGGGATGCAATTCGATCGGAAGCCGAACCCGGAACAAATTTGGAAAACAGAAGCATTGAGCCGTCGGGTGACCAGCTCAAACTGCCGGGGCTCTCGCTCAGGTTGGTGATGGAGGCCGAAGCTCCGGAATCCATCCAGCGTACAAAAATCTGGTTTGATCCCTCTTCGGTGGAGGTATAGGCAATCCGGCTGCCATCGGGCGACCAGGTTACATTTCCGTAGTAGGTTTTGCCGGACGTGAGAGGCTGATGATTCTCACCGCTGAACGAAATGCTCCAAAGATTGGTGAAACGGCTGTCGGTCATCACGTCGAATTGGTGACGCTCATAAATAATGGTGTTGCCGTCGGGAGAAATTACCGGATTGGCAACCATCTGGAGCTCAAAAAGATCCATGTAGTCAAAGTAGCTCTGATCCACCTGGGCCTTTGCCGGTGAAACGGAGCTCAATACATAGATAAAAAGGGAAGCTGAAAAAAGGAGTGTACGCAGTTTGGCAGGCATGTCTATTCCGATTGGTTGAAATCAAATATTCTAACAACCAGAATATAGTACCCGGGCTTCAGTTCTGAAAGAAATATCGCATATTGGTGCTTGCGCTAACTCCCGATCAGGTTTTCCGCAATTTTTGCCGAAGAGAGCACGCCGGGCAGGCCCGCCCCGGGATGGGTTCCTGCACCTACAAAGTAGAGGTCATCCACATCCTCGCTGAGATTATGCGGACGGAACCAGGCCGACTGCGTCAGGATCGGTTCCACGGAAAAGGCAGAGCCTTTATAGCTGTTCAGCGTGTCCTGAAAATGGAGCGGATCGATGTAATGTTCGGCAACCAGGTTCTCCTGTAAGCCGGGCAGATAATTCTCTTCCAGAAATTGCATGATGGCATCCCGGTATTTGGGGGCCATCTCATTCCAGTCGGTGCCGCTGTCGAGATGAGGCACGGGCGAAAGCACATAAAAAGCTTCGTGGCCCTCCGGTGCCATCGACGGATCGGTGATGGTAGGCATGTGCAGGTAGAGTGAGAAATCATCGGACAAACTCTTTTTGTGGAATATGTCGCTCAGCAGGCCCTTGTATCGCTCCCCAAGTATGATATTGTGGTGTGCCAGGCCGGAATCCAGATACCGTTTTTTGGTTCCGAAATAGATCACAAACAACGACATGCTATACTTGGTGCGCTCAATTTTTCGATCGGTGTACTTGCGGCGGTGTTTTTTGTCGATCAAATTCTTGTAGGTAAACGCCACGTCTGCATTCGAGACCACCGCATCAGCCTTCATAACGCTTCCATCCTTCAGGCGAACCCCGGCGGCTTTGCCCTGTTCCACCAGAATTTCATCAACTTCGGTACTCAGGTGAATCTTTCCGCCCTGATCCTCAATCAGATCCGTCATGGCTTTCACAATGGCTCCGGTTCCACCCATAGCATAGTGCACACCCCATTCCCGCTCCAGATAGTGGATCATCGCATAAATGGAGGTTGTGTCGAAAGGGTTACCGCCCACAAGCAGCGGGTGGAATGAAAAACAGCGTCTGAGGAAATCGTCCTCAATAAACTGTGCAACATACTTGTAAACGGTTTTATAGGACTGAAGCTTAATCAGGTCCGGAGCCACTTTCAGCATATCGGTGAACTTCAGAAAGGGCTTATCGGCCAGCTCTACAAAACCCTTGTCAAAAATAGCCTTGGTGGTACCCAGAAACTTCTCGTACCCTTCCACATCGCCCGGGTTCCGTTTACGGATTTCATTCAGCGTAAACTCGTGATCATTGTTGTAGTCAAACTTTTCCCCGTTGTGATCAAAAATTCTGTAGAACGGATTGCAGGGCACAAACTCAATGTAGTCGCTTCGTTTCCTGCCCGCAGCCTCAAAAATGTCGTCGAACATAAACGGGGCGGTGATCACGGTGGGTCCGCCATCAAATTTAAAGCCGTTGATTTCGTAGACGTATGCGCGGCCTCCGGGTTTGTCGCGTTTTTCGAGAACGGTTACCTGGTGACCTTTGGATAACAATCGGGAAGCCGTGGCAAGACCGCCAAAGCCGCTTCCGATAACGATAATATGTTTACTCATTGTATCGGTATGATTTATGGATGGCATCATAACCTAAATTGCGGTTGAATCAATCCGCCGGAATTCGGTTTTTTTCTTCCCAGAGAGAAATCCGGATAAAAGGAGAGAGCAGCCTTTGGAGGGAACTCAGTTCTCTTTCTGTTTCACAAATCCTTCGATACCGCGTGCTTCAAGCTTCAGCTGTGCCTCCCTGGCTTCATCGGCCAGGTTGTAGCGCCCATAATAAACCCTGTACACGGTCGTGCCGGAAATGGGAACCGGCTCGACTCTTGTTCCCTCAACGCGCCGGGAAAAAGCAAGGGCTTCCGCTTCACTGCTGAAGGAGGCAAGCTGCACCGTGAAGGTCTCCCGGCTGCTCGCATTCTGAGCAGTAACCGGCCTGTCGCCCTCTTTCAGAAGGAATATTCGTACGCCCGCCGTACCGGCATTTTCCATGTCAATCTCCTGCGCTGCGCGTCTTGAAAGATCAATGACGCGATCGCCCACATAAGGTCCGCGGTCATTGATTCTGACGACAACCGAACGCCCGTTCTCCACATTTTCAACCTGAACAACCGTATTGAACGGCAGTGTACGGTGCGCAGCGGTGAGGTCGTTCATGTTGAAGGTTTCGCCGTTGGCCGTCAGCTTGCCATGAAAATTGGGCCCGTACCAGCTTGCCGTTCCCGATTGTATTTCCCTAGCAGTTTCCAGTTCTGAAGCGCTCAGAGCGGGTGCGTCAGGAGTTGAGGATGGCGCAGTAGTCCGTATCACACCGCATGAAGAGAGAAGAAATGCGATGGACAACGCAGATAAAATCCGGACAATAACAGATGCGGAGTTCATAACCGGGGAATTTTACAGTGTTTTTTGTAGATGATTCAGGGAATGTACAACATCCGCCGTATAAGTGAAATATCTGACGTCGTGTTTTCCAGGGTTTAATTGATCAAATACCTGATAGTGCATTTCTTATATTTCGCTCTTTATAAACCCCATTACAGGCATGAACCTCACCATTACCCTCATTGCACTGAACGTTATCGTTTCACTGAGTGCGCTCTATCTGGATCAACGAATATTTGAGAAGGGCCTGCTGCGCCCCTATCGCACCCTGCGCAGTCAGACCTGGTACGAAATGATCACATCGGGATTTCTGCATGCCAATTTCAGTCATCTGCTGGTGAATATGTTTGTACTTTTCTTTTTCGGTATTGTGATAGAGCAGACGCTCGGCCCGGTTCATTTTCTGGCCCTTTATTTCAGCTCCCTGATCATATCATCCGCCCCCTCGCTGATCCGCCACCGGGACAATCCAAACTATGCAACCGTTGGAGCTTCGGGAGCCGTACAGAGCGTTCTGTTCAGCTACATATTTATCTTTCCTACTGAGAAGATCATGCTGATTCTGCTTCCGATCCCTATTCCGGCATGGGTGTTCGGGATTCTATTTGTGCTGTACAGCGTATATGAAGGAAAACGGAAAACAGGCAATGTAAATCACGAAGCACATATTGCGGGTGCATTCTGGGGTGTGGTGTATATGGTTCTCTTTGTCCCCAACAGCGTAGATCATATTTTGACGGTATTCGGGCTGCTTTAGCAGCCGGGCACCTGCTTTCCGCCGCCTTCAGCCTTTACAGGCTGACGGCTTCAGATACTATTTATCCGTTCTTTTTTCTGAACTCACTCATAAATTCCACCAGTGCCTGCACACTTTCGGTTGGACAGGCATTGTAGATGCTGGCACGAATACCTCCCACGCTGCGGTGGCCTTTCAGTGCAACGAGATCCTCTTTTGCTGCTTCTGTGAGAAACAGTTTTTCCAGGTCTTCATTGTCCATTCGGAATGTTACATTCATGAGAGAGCGCGATTCTTTTTCAACCGTTCCACGGTAAAAATCATCTTTATCAATTTCTCCGTATAGAGAATCAGCTTTTTGGCGGTTTATTTTTTCGAAATAACTGATCCCTCCCTTTTCGATAATCCACTCAAGCACGAGATTTACCATATATACGGCAAAAACGGGTGGTGTATTAAAGAGTTTTGCAGTGTGGGTTTTATAATTCAGAATAGTGGGTATAGCTTCGGGCCGCTGGCGTTCCAGGAAGGATGTACGAATCATAACCACAGTTACTCCTGCGGGCCCCAGATTTTTTTGAGCTCCGGCGTAAATAAGGCCATACTTGTCGAGGTCGAGTGACCGTGATAAAAAGTCGGATGAGGCATCGCAGACAAGTGGTGCTCCGCCCGAAGCAGGTTCGGATCTGAACTGGGTGCCGAAAATTGTATTGTTGCTTGTAAAGTGGGTATAAACGGATTCATCTGTGAAAGTAAGTTCGGAATTGGACGGAATATGAGTGTATCCGCTCTCTTTGCCCGAGAAGGAGGTATGAACGCTTCCATAGTGTTTCGCCTCCTTGATCGCTTTGGCAGACCAGGTGCCTGTATCAATATAATTGGCTGTCCTCTCACTGTTTAAAAAGTTATGGGCGGACATCATGAACTGTGAACTAGCACCACCCTGAAGAAACAGCACGTGCCATTCGTCGCCGGCACCGAGAATCTTTTTCAATCTGGTTACCGCCTGTTCGTTTACCTCAGTGTACTGTGGGCTCCGGTGGCTCATCTCAATGATGGACGCGCCGCTGTCACGGTAGTCCAGTAATTCTTCCTGTGCTTTCATGAGTACAGAAAGAGGAAGAGTTGCCGGGCCTGCACTAAAGTTATGCACTCGTTTCATAGTGATCTCCTATTTTTATTTAAAAAGTATGTACGATGAATCCGGATTTAATTTTGGGTTCGAACCATGTTGACTTGGGCGGCATCAGCTCTCCGTTATCGGATACGTCCACCAATTCCTGTATGGAAGTGGGGTACATGCTGAAAGCCAGGTCTGCCTTGCCTGAATCGACTCGCTGCCTCAGCTCCGCCGTGCCGCGAATACCCCCTACAAAACGGATGTTTTCATCTGTCCGCGGGTTTTCGATCCCGAAAATTGGGTTCAGGACGAAATTCTGCAGTCTTGCAGCGTCCAATGAATCCACGGTTGCACCGGAAGCAGCTTCTGGAAGCTTTATTTCATACCATGTTCCCTTATAATAGATACAAACGATACCTTTTTCGCCGGGTGCTTCGGCCTCTGAAGGTTTCAGGATAAATTCATTTTCGAGCGCTGTCCATTGATCGTCAGTTACTTTTACGATAAGCCTGTTGTATGGCAGTATCTGCATTTCCTTCATCGGAAAGAGCACGACGGGAAAGTATTCCGACTCACCTTCGCCGGGAAAAATGCCCTTTTTATTTCTTAGCTGTTCGGCCACTCTTGATGCACTTTTGCAACGGTGATGTCCGTCAGCTACATAAAAATGTGCAATGCGGGAAAATTGTTCTACAAAATCGGCTGTGGTATGGGTTTTCCAGATCCTGTGCACTACTCCGCCTTCACCCTGATGCTCAATTATTGGTGAATTGGTAATCATCACTTTTTCAATCTGAAAGGAAATATCTTCTGTGTCCTGAAACGTAAGCATCACAGGTTCGGCATGCGCACTTTGTGTAAGGATGTGACGAGTCCGGTCATCCTCCTTGTCAGGTCGAGTTAGTTCATGTTTCAGAATCACATCGTTATCATAATCCTGAACGGAAGCGCAGGTAAAAACGCCGGTTTGAGTATGAGAACCCGCTTCAAGCTGGTAAATATAAATTGCCGGTTTTTGATCCTGATAAAAAAGGTTTGAATCCAGTAAGTTTTTCAGATTTTCCGCACCTTTTTCATATACACGGTCATCATTAAAGGCGACATCTTCAGGCAGGTCAATTTCCGGCCTGATTACATGAAGAAAGCTGTTTGGTTTACCATGAGCCATTTCACGGGCTTCGTCGGTACTGATCACGTCATAAGGAACACAGGCAACTTCGTCGGTATGCTCAGGACGCGGAAGCCAGCCCTTGAAGGGATGAATGATTGCCATACAATCGGTTAGTTTTTTGTATTTTTGGTAGGTCTTAAGTATACAAACTCTTTATCACATCATCGTACTAAATTCGAAGTGATATTCAGTGCAGTTTTAGGCATCAGGCAGAAAACCGGCTTAGCCAAAAAGACTCTGTACGGGTAAAGAGGTTCAATTTTGAGGAAAACCGTTTAAGAAAAAGAAAGTGACATTATGAGTGAATCGACACCAGAAAACGGAGATAAGCTTAACCCTGATCAACAGCAGCAGCTTCTGTTTGTTATGCTTATTCAGCAGCACGAGCAGATCGCGATGATGGGCATGGGGAAAGTCCAGAATCCTGCAACCGGTAAATCGGAGCGGGACCTGAAGGCCGCCAAATATGCCATCGATACATTGATGATGCTGCAAAAGTTTACGGAAGGGAATCTTCCGGGTGAACTGGGATCCTATCTCAATCAAACCCTGACCAATCTGCGGCTTAACTATGCGGATGAGAAAAAGAAGGGAGACGGTTCTGATCAAAAAGAGAATAAAAAGGCCGATACGGAGGGCTCGAACGATAAAGAGAATTGATGTGACACAACTTACTGCAGCAGGCGGTGTACTGTATCGGCCTGCTGACGATGAACTGCTTGTTCTTCTAATCTTCAGAAATGGGGTTTGGGACCTGCCAAAAGGCAAAGCCGAAAAAGATGAAAGCGTAGAGGAGTGCGCAGCCAGAGAGGTTGCCGAGGAGGCGGGTATACCTGAGCCGGTTATTGAAACATTTTTGTGCTCAACCTATCATGAGTACGATATGAACGGTAAAAGGTACGGCAAGACCACCCATTGGTACAGTATGAGAGAAGCAACCGTATCAGAAATGCAGCCGCAGAGAGAGGAAGGAATTACAAAAGTGGAGTGGACTTCACTGCATGAAGCGATTAATAAAACCGGCTACGAAAACCTGAAAACCGTTTTGATTGCGTTTGCAGGAGTAACCGAAGACAGGGCTGGTGGTTAAGAAATCGTTGACAAGGGGGAAAGTGAGCTGGGTGAGGTTTAATAAAAAAAGCGCCTCCCCGTCTCCGGAGGGCGCTTAAAACGTTAGGTTGACTTCAGGTTAATTAATTCTGCAGTCTGAAGAAAATGGGCAGGCTGTATTGTACACGAACCGGGCGTCCGCGCTGCATGCCGGGCTTAAATTGTGCCTGGCTTACTACTCGCAGGGCTTCTTCGTCAGCGCCGCCGCCGATACCGCGGACAACCTGAGGGTTTTCAACCTGGCCTTGTTCATTCACAATAAACTGGATGTAAACGCGTCCTTCGATTCCTGCACGTCGTGCCATCTCGGGATAGCGAATCTTCTTCTGTAGTCCCTCAAGACCTCCAATCAGTTCGGGCATATCTTCAACAACCACAAAGAAATCTTCCTCTTCCTCATCTTCAGCGGGTGGTGGTGGAGGAGGCATGTCCAGGGTGCTTCCAAAATCGAGATCAGCGGAAATGTCGATGTCAACATCTTCGATAATTTCATCGTTGGGAACTTCTACCGGGACTGGGGGTCGCGGTGGCGGGGGAGGTGTTTCAATCTGTCTCGTCTGGATAATTTCCTCCATTTCAACGATCTCCTGTTCTTCCAGTACATACTCTTCCGTTTCGGCACCTGTAATGTCGACACGGACGGCTATAATACATATAACAAGAGTTACAAGGAGTCCAAGCTCCCAGAAAACAGTATAATAGTTTCTTAAATCAGCATCTGGTTTTTTGCGATCACTCATAATGCGTATAAATATTGCGGTTTAACTGAAGACAAGGCGAAGTATAAATGATTTCGCGTTAATTGTCCAACGGACAGGCCGGGTTTATATTATAAATCTCGTAAAGACCTCAACCGTTCCCGTTATATCTTTGCAGGCGTAATTTCAGCAGCTTGAGAAGGGCTGTGGCACTAAAGCTGCCAAGAATATCTGCAATCACATCATATAAACCGGCACTGCGGCCGTATGGCATCACTCTCTGAAGAAACTCAATTGTAACTCCGAATAGCGATGCAACGATAAAAATGGCAATCAGATTTGTTTTTTTCGACCCTTTTCGGGCAAATGAAAGAATGCCGTAAATAAGAGTCCAGCAAAAGAACATCATAAAATGCCCAAGTTTGTCGTATTGGAAAAGTGAATGGCTTCCAAGGTTGTCGGGAGGCATAAGGGTAAGCAGCAGAATGGCCAGTGTGGTAAGGAAAAACAGAGCATAAGAGATCTGTTTATGGCGGATAAATAGTTGAATGATACGATCGATCATGTTCAGGTAAGATGCTCGGGGCCGAAAACGTCGTCTTCTGCTAGTTGGTTATATTTTTGATGGCCGGATAGTAGCGCCTGTACTACGGAGACCGGGATATTATGAGTTATTCCTAGGTTTGCTGAAATGGTTCCCGAGAGCACATCGCCAAATCCGGCCCGTGTAAAAGGGGATGTATCGTATCCGGTTATATATTTTTTATTTCCGTAATGTATTAAAAATGTTGGATTACCCTTTAAAACTATAGAGCATTCAAATTTTTCCGAAAATTTTACGGCAGCCGCTAACCGCTCAGAATCATTCTCCTTGTCAAATACCATACCCAGATAGTTTACGGCTTCGCCAATGTGTGGAGTCAGAATCCAGTTTTTCTTTTGCTCTGAACTGATGTCTTTAAGTTCATCGAAACCGGCCAAAGCATCGGCATCCAGAATCAATGGCCCCGAATACCGTTCAAGGAGCTCCGTCAAAAATTTACGCGTCTCTGAATCGGTGCCCATACCGGGACCGGCCAAAACCACTCCCGGCTTTGATAGTACAGATGAAAGTATTTCTTCTGCATGACCCGGCTTGAACTGATCATCCGAGGGGTTTCCGACAGTTTTTTTGATGATTTGAGGCAGGTTCTTTTCGTATATCTGCAGAAGGTTTTCCGTAGTATATAGTATGACCGCTCCAGCACCCGATTTCCAGGCACTTTTGGCAGCCATGATTGCTGCACCGGTCAGCCCTTTTGAACCTGCAATAATGTGAACCACCCCGTCATCGTACTTATGTTCCGCTTTCCGGTCTATGGCGGGAATTGTGCTTTCCAGACGATTATTAATTAATACGGAATCGTACGTCATACCGTACTCCGGAAAGGGGAGGGGCACCAGATGCACCTGGCCGGTAACCTTATCGGAACCATTCAGGTAAAATCCGATTTTAACGGTTCCGAACGTAATGGTATGGCTGCCTTGCACACACACTCCCCGGATCAGGCCGCTATCCGCATCCAGCCCAGAAGGAATGTCCATTGCAAAAACAGGCAACCCGGAATCATTTATTTTTTCGATAATCCCGGCAACCGGTTCCCTGACGTCGTCTGTAAGCCCGGACCCAAAGATTCCGTCTACGATGTAATCGTAATTATTTTCCTCGGGATCATTGAATGGAGAGGAGTCAAGTATAGTAATGTTTGACTGGTAACCGATCAGTTTATGTATCAGCTTCAGATTTTTCTCCGCATCTGCCGATAGATTCTCACTGCCCATACACATCCAGACGTGTATGCTATGCCCCGACTGTTCAGAGAGATAACGTGCTGCTGCAAGTGCATCACCGCCATTGTTTCCTTTTCCGCAAATAAAGAGGCCTTTTTTACTGATACCGGCCTCCTTGCGAATAATTTCAGCCGCACCGGAGGCTGCCTGCTCCATGAGGGTAAACCCATCGATGCCAAATTCATCAATTGTAAAGCGATCTGCTTCACGGCTTTGTGCAACCGTGAAGAGCTTGTTTTCCGGTGGTATGTGAATTTGATCGCTCATTATTACCAAGGTGGTTAATAGGATCTGGCAAAAAGAACTTTTTGTTTGGAAGGCTTTCCGGTTACCATGCATGCTCCTTCAGCGGAATCACTGTTCAAGGGGATCAAGCGAATGGTTGCCTTGGTCTCCTCCTTGATACGCAATTCCGTTTCAGCGGACCCGTCCCAGTGGGCATATATAAAGCCGCCGTTTTCTATCTCTTTTTTGAATTCCTCATAGCTGTCAACCTCGCGCGTATTTTCGTCCATACGTTTTTTGGCAGCGCCGTAAAGTTCAGCCTGAATGGTTTCCAGAAGCTCTGACACATGTTCCGAGATGCCTGCGGCCGGGATAATCGATTTTTCCAGAGTATCGCGGCGGGCAAGCTCCAGGTTGCCGTTCTCTACATCGCGTGGGCCAACGGCAATACGAACGGGTATTCCCTTGGCTTCGTGTTCGGCAAATTTCCATCCCGGCTTGTAGTTGTCGCGATTATCCAGCTTAACGGTAATCCCTTTCTCTTTGAGTGATTCTTGGATCGGGCGCGCATACTCAAGTACTGTTTCGCGCTGTTCATCATCCCTGTAGATAGGAACGATCACAACCTGAACCGGCGCCAATTTTGGGGGGAGCACAAGGCCGTTGTCATCGGAATGGGTCATGATGAGTCCCCCGATAAGCCGCGTGGATACTCCCCAGCTGGTAGCCCAGACATACCGGTGTTCACCGTTACGGTCCTGAAATTTCACATCAAATGCTTTTGCAAAATTCTGCCCGAGAAAATGGGACGTTCCTGCCTGCAGTGCTTTGCCATCCTGCATCAGTGCTTCGATGCAGTAGGTATCAACGGCACCTGCAAAACGCTCCGACTCGGTTTTCAGTCCGGTCACAACCGGCATAGCCATATATTCCTCGGCAAATGTTCTGTACACTTCGAGCATCTGTTCTGCCTCTTCCACCGCTTCTTTTTCGGTTGCGTGAGCAGTGTGGCCTTCCTGCCAGAGAAATTCCATGGTTCTCAGAAAAAGGCGGGTGCGCATCTCCCAGCGCACTACATTAGCCCATTGGTTGATCAATATGGGCAGATCGCGATAGGATTGAATCCAGTTTCTGTAGGAGTCCCAGATAATGGTTTCGGACGTTGGCCGTACAATCAGCTCTTCGTCGAGTCTTGATTCCGGATCAACCTCAACTCCGCCTTCAGCACTTTGCAGCCTGCTATGCGTGATAACAGCACACTCTTTGGCAAAACCCTCCACGTGCTGTGCCTCTTTGGAAAGAAAGGATTTCGGTATAAAGAGCGGAAAGTAGGCATTTTCGTGACCGGTTTCCTTGAACATTTGGTCGAGCGCCCCTTTCATGTTTTCCCACAGTGCGTAGCCGGTTGGCCGAATCACCATGCAGCCTCTTACAGGGGAGTGTTCTGCAAGCTGAGCCTCTTTTATGACATCCAGGTACCATTGTGAATAGTCTTCGCTGCGGTTGGTAATGCGTTTAGCCATCTGTCCGGTTTAATTATGGGTAAAATTGTATATGGGATAAAATACCCTAAGAATGAGTGAAGATAAAGAGGGAGTTGTGAGATGTTTGATGGACGATGGACGATGGACGATGGACGATGGACGATGGACGATGGACGATGGACGATGGACGATGGACGATGTGTGACTTGTGACTGGTGACTGGCGATTTGGATATCACAATGGAAAACATTCAACTTATCCGTGTCCCATCTCAATTACAGAAAAAAGGTTGGAATTCGGTTTCACCATTGATTGGAAAAAGTGATATATTTTGTGCTCTCAACAATCTGAAAAAGGTTGATGATTAATCAGCTATGGCGTGGTAGCTTCCTCCCGAAAGATCGGGAGGAGTAAGAGCCTCGGATTCATATCCCGAATGCTTTCGGGGCGAAGGTTCAAGTCCCGTCATATGTGATGTAGTTTCATTTATTGATTTTTTTGAATACAAGGCGTGGCAGCTTCCTCCCGAATGTCGGGAGGAGTAAGAGCGTCGGATTCATATCCGCCGGTTGGCGGACGGGGGTTCAAGCCTTGTAAATGTGAATTTTTGATTTTATTGAATACAAGGCGTGGTAGCTCAGGTGGTAAGAGCGTCGGATTCATAACCCGGAGGCCGAGGGTTCAAGTCCCTCCCACGCTACATTAAAAGCCCAATCCAATGAAAGTTGGGTTGGGCTTTTTTTATAAAGAGAAAGGGAGAGAAATAAAAAAAAGGGGGAATCATGTATCATGTCTATGTGCTGCATTCACCGGTGTACGATAAAATCTATATCGGGTACTCTTCTGATGTAGGAGTCAGGTTCATTTATCATAACCAGGGACCAAAAAAAGGGTGGTCCAGCCGCTATCGCCCGTGGTATTTGATCTGGCTGGAAGCTTACCAAGGCAAGAAAGAAGCGATGATCCGAGAGAGACAACTCAAAAGCGCACGTGGCAGAAGGTGGATTCGCGAGGAGTTGATCAGGGCTTGCTGGGTGTAAGAGCGTCGGATTCATATCCGCCGGCTGGCGGACGAGGGTTCTTCCGAAGGAATGCCTTTGGCAAAGTCCCTCCCACGCTACATTGAAAGCCCACTCCAATGAAAGTTGGGTTGGGCTTTTTTATTGGAGAGCACGTACTTCCCAAAGAATTGTGAAACGACTATCCCAAAAACCTGCTTGGGAATTCATTGAGAATAAAAAAAGCCTGTTCAGAATAAACCGAACAGGCTTTCAGGAATTAAATGAAGTTAACAGATTATCAGGATGTCAGATCCCTGAGTGTGCCTGCCAGCTTCTGAATTTTTGCTGAATTGGATGACGATGCTGCCTGTCTTTCCAGTTCGGATGCCAGGTTATTGAGTACCCGGGATCGGCTGTTCCCATTGCTGCTTTCAGCTTCGCTGATCTGGTTGCGAACCATTGCAAGTGTATTGGCATCCAGCTCACGGTTTCGGTCGAGCTGATCCACATAGGCTCTGGCAAGCGCAAATGAGGAGGGGAAGCTGTACTGTGGCTGTCCCTGTGCGTTCAGATAATCAAAGGTAACCGTATTGGCCGCTTCAATTTCATTCGCAGTGATGAAGTCGCTTGGTGTGAGCTCAAAAATGTCGAGCCCGCGGCCGATTTCAGAGTTCACGATAACGCCGTTGTACCAGTAAACCGACCAGCTTCCCGCAGGCTGCATCACGTCTGCACTGACGGGGCCGCGGTCATGAAAGGCAATTTCAACCGGATTTTCGGGATCTGTAAAATCAAAAACATTAATTCCACCCTGGTACCACGACTGAACCATGATATCACGGTCCGGAATCGGAATCAGAGATCCGTTGTGCGCTACACAGTTTTCACGGGTAGTTTGTGCAGCGGGTAGCTTGAAGTAGCTCTCGAACTCCATGGTGCCGTTATTGATGGAAAAGATGGCATTTGCACCCCACTCCATTGGGTCGGAAGCCCGGCACTTCGGCTGTGTTCCGCCGCCCCATTCATCGGTGAAAATAACGGTGGATCCGTCATTGTTGAATGTGGCTGAATGCCAGTAGGCAAAGTTTGAGTCGGCAACCGCATCGATCCGTACAGGGTTAACCGGATCAGAGATGTCAAGCAACAGTCCGTAGCCTTCGCAGGCACCGCCGGCCAGGCCGATTTCAGGATAGAGAGTGATGTCGTGGCACTGATCGGGCCCGCGGTCTCCTCCGCGATCCCAGTTAGCCATCATCGCATCCACCATGTCCTGCAGGTTGTTTCGAAGTGTCGTGCTGTCGGCAGCCGTTGGCTCACCTTCACCGCCTCGCTGCTGTACAATTACGTTGAGTAACTGTCTCACCATACCGCCGCGAAGTACGCGTTCCTGACCAAATATTTCGGCAACGTAGGCTCCTTCCGCCTTGGCGCGTTCAATGGCAGCGATCTCTGCGGGGGCCAAGCCGTGTGTTGGAGGAGCGGCAAGATCTTCAAAAATTCTTGGTGAACTCACAATAGCGGCATCCTCCGGACTTGCCAGCGGAACCTGGATCACCTCAATGCGGAAAAGCGCACTGTTTGGATCATCTTCCGGAAAAGCAGATGAACAGCCCGGAAGTTCTTCGTCAGGCCTTACCGGCGCTGAACCTGATACGTAGATAAAAACATTTTCATCATCGTTCGGATCTTTCAACACTGAATGTGTATGAGAGCCGCGGCATGTTTGTACGTTGGCGATATATTCAGGCTGTGTGATGTCTGAAATATCAAAAATGCGTATTCCCCTGAGCCGATCGGGGCTCGCTGTTTCACGAACTCCTTCCGTGCCGCAGTCGAGCCGTCCGCCCAAACCCTCACCTGAAACAAAAAGGAGGTTCTCATAAACGGAAACGTCACTCTGAGAGGCGGGACAGAGAAAGTCAACCACCAGCTCGGGAGATGCAGGGTCAGAAATGTCCCATACCATGAATCCATTGTAGTTGCCCTGAATTGCGTAATTGTCTTTAAACGCAAGGTCGGAATTAAAGGCGCCGACAAAATCGGATGGAGGAGGAGTAGTTGAAATCATATTCAGATTCCAAATGGCCTCTTCCGCGTCAAATAGTCCTGCCTCAAGACCCACACGAGGGTCGGGTGAGGGGTGCGTAGCTGCTGAAAGCGGCGTTACCGAATAGGAGGCTGTCATTGTATTTTGCTGAGTTGCTTCTTGCGGCGCACAGCTGTAGGCTCCGAAAAAAGCAACAAGTGAGATCACAATCCAGTGTCTGGCAAATCCCCATGTATCCGACACGATTGTGCGATTCGATGGCATGCTTCGTTTCATTCTGATTTTTATGTTTGGTTGTTGGTTCTGTTTACATATTTGTGGGCAATGCGTTCTCAGGGAGCATCACTCATCTGAGAAAGCATCAGTTTCATTCTCTCAATCTCAGTGATCTGGTCTACCTGAATGTCGGAAGCAAGCCGGAATGCCTGCTCATCCAGTGCGGCACCATCTGAATCAAAAAGATCCGTTACCATAATTACAGCACCTTCATGATGCTGTATCATAAACGAGAGAAATTTCCGGTCGAACTCAGCTCCCCTGGCTGCAGCAAGCTCTTCAAGCTGAGCCTGAGTGAGCATTCCGGGCATATCATGGTGGTTGTGCGTTCCCATGTCGCTATGATCCATTTCGCCATGATCCATCTTTTGATGGTCATCTTCGCCTGTATCATGCTGATCATGATGCATATCATCTGAATCCGGTTGCTCCATGGTAATGGTAAGGTTCAGACCGTCGATATTAACAATCGGAACAGGCTGATTTCTTTCCTTCAGCCATGTCTGCATGGTCGCAATCTCGTCTTTTTGTGCATTGATAATCCGGGCTGCGAGGGTCTGGATGGTAGGACTTGCTCCATTTTCCGGAGCCAGGTCGGACATAACAAGTGCCTGGGCGTGGTGACCAATCATGCCGGTCATGAAATCCACATCAGCCTGGGTAAAATTCATTTTTGATTCCTGGATTCTGGTCCAGTAAAGGTCTTCGAGCTCTTCGGCAGAACGTTCCTGAGCCACTGTTAAGTCAGTAAGCATGAACGTTAGAGCAAACAGCATGCAGATGTGGAAAATGTACTTCATGTTAAATAAGCTCATACTAGCGTAAATTTAAAGGTTTCGATCTCCCGTCGATAACGAATATATCTGATATTCATTGAGTCAAGATTATAGAGCGATAACAATTCTGAAGCAAATTAGCCTTTAATCTAATTTTTTCAGAAAGAAGGTGAGAGTAAAAATTTTTAAAACATGCTGGTTTCTCTAAATAATCCAAGCAGAAGCACATTCCGGACAGGAGGGGATCAAAAAATACTGCCATGTTAAGAAAAAGATGGGCCTGGCACATAAAAAATTAGCAGCCCTCCTTTCAAAGAGAGCTGCTAAATATCATCTACAGACGGCTATTACCCCATTTGCACTCTAAACATAGGTTTATCAACCCGGTATGGCAATAGGTAAAAGATCGTAATTTGACTACGTAGAACTACGTAGTGCACGTTTTACGTAATATTAGCCTCTTCCAGTGCAAAGCGAACCAGTGCAGCTGTATTCTTCAATTCCAGCTTATTCATCAGATTGGATCGGTGCGTTTCGACGGTTCGTGTACTGATGTAAAGAATTTTTGCAATTTCGGGACTTGTGTATCCTTCAACGATCAGTTTAAGAATTTCACGCTCCCGCTTTGTGATCTGTCTGACTGGTTTGGACGTGGTTTTTTTGGCCTGATCTGCATATCGGCCAATCATCAGCTGGGATATGGATTTACTGAATGCCTGCTCGCCGTTTGCAACCGTCAACACAGACTGGATGAGCTCATCGGATGTACAGTTCTTCGTAAGGTATCCTTTTACGCCTGCTTTGAGCGATTGATTGAGATGAGAGATGTCGGTGGAATATGTGAGTACAATCACAGGTACATCTTCATTGATCTTTCGCAACTTCAGAAGCAGATCGTGAATATTGGCATCAGCAATATTGGACGAAATAAGACAGAGGGAGTCCGGGTTTTTTTTGAATGCAGAAATCAGTTCTTTCCCGTTTTTGGCAGCCTCAAAAAGCGTAAACTTGCCATACCCGGTAAGAACAGAGTGCAGTCCACGACGATAAATGTCGTAACTGTCTGCAACTAAAACCTTTATTTTGTCCATGTAAGCCAACTTTCGTTGAGTGGGACACAGAATATACTTGTTTATTTCAAAATGTAAAGAGTAAAATATTTTAAGAATGTTACCGCTCTTTATGAAAAAGCTGAATTTATACTCATTGCAATTCGGAGTTCCGTCATTTTATGTATCATTGCATCCATGTTTTGGAAAAAGAAGAAATCCCGGATCACCCGAATTTCGTGTGGTGATCTGGACGTTGAAGTAAGGCAGAAACAGATCAGGAATTTTTATCTGAGAGTGTATCCTGACGAAGGCAACGTTGTGCTCAGTGCACCCATTGGGGCAGCACTGGCCGAGATGGAAGCATTTATAGAGAATAAAAGGGAGTGGATTTCCAGACACCTGTCTCAGAAGAAACGGAGGCAGACGATTGATACACTGCGTGCCCGTGAAGGTGAGACTGTACCGGTATGGGGAGTACAGAACAGAGTACGATATAAAAGAACCAAACCCCGATCGGCAAATGTTTACGCGGATGAAACGCTAATGCTCGGCCTGTTAAAAGGTGATGGAGAGGCTGAAGTGCACCGCCTGCTGTGTGAGTTTTACCGCAAAGAGATGAAGCAGAAGATTCCTGAGATCATATCAGTGTATGAACAAAGAATGGGTGTTCGCGTAAATGAGTTTGGTGTAAAGAAAATGAAAACAAGATGGGGCAGCTGCAACACGAGGGCAAACAGAATATGGCTCAACCTGGAGCTTGCTCTTTATTCACCGTCTGTTCTGGAGTTTGTGGTTGTACACGAAATGGTGCATCTCCTTGAGCGTCTGCATAACAGGAGATTTTATCGGTTTATGGACCACTACCTTCCCGATTGGAGGAAACAGGATGGGCTGCTGAAAAACGGCCACGAAATATGCTAGATGTTGAATTTTTTAACTTACTGTGCTCCATAGTTTTAAATAAAAAAAGCGATTTTCTGCCTTGCGAATGAACTTTGCGCCTCTCTGCACTGTTGGGTCGAAAGTGAAACCAAAAGCGGTTTCACAAACCTAAACTAACCAAATAACATTATGGATCTAATAAGTCTTTTGGGCAACTCGACCTTCGAAAATTACGTAGGTGCAGGATCCGGCTTCACAGAGATGGCGTACCAGATGTCGTCACACGTACTGACGCTCGGTTATGCCGTTATGCTTGCCGGCCTGCTCTATTTCGTTCTAACTATTAAAACTGTCGCACCGAAATACAGAATTTCATCTGTTCTTTCTGTGGTTGTAATGGTTTCAGCTTTTCTGCTGCTTCTTGTACAGCAACAAAACTGGACCGGCGCAATGATTTACGACGCTGAATCAGCGAGATATATTCTCGGTGATGGAAATGACCTGTTTAATAACGGGTACAGATATCTGAATTGGCTGATTGATGTACCGATGCTGCTGTTTCAGATTCTTTTTGTTGTTACGCTAACGAAAAGCAGTTTCAGTTCAATACGAAACGGCTTCTGGTTTTCCGGTACAGGTATGATTGTGACCGGTTATATCGGACAGTATTATGAAGTAACCAGCCCTTCCACATTTTTCATCTGGGGCTTTATTTCAACTCTTTTCTTCTTCCACATTCTGTGGCTGATGAAGAAAGTAATTACAGAAGGTAAAGAAGGCGCACCACCGGCAGCGCAAAAATACCTGGGTTCTATCTGGACTCTCTTTCTTGTTACCTGGATGCTCTATCCGGGCGCTTACCTGATGCCGTACCTCTTTAGCCTTGGTTTGGAGCCGGCTCTCACAGAGACAGCTGTAGTAGCGCGTCATATTACCTACACAGTAGCTGATATCGGATCAAAAGTGATTTACGGTATCCTGTTGACGCTGACAGCTCAGGAAATGAGTAAAGCGGAAGGATACGATTATGAAAAAATGGAAAATGCTCTCTAAGCAGAGATAATTCATTTTTGGTTAATGAGTAAGAGCTCTGGCCGTTACGGTCAGGGCTCTTTTTTTATACTGTTAATATCACCATGGTTTGAATATCGACACATCTGTTGCGTTACTGTCTTATATTTAGCGCCATGATGCATTTAGTTCGATACTTGATCACATTACCCGTATTGCTTGCCGTAATCTTTCAGGGGTCAAGCGTTTATGGACAAGTAACCTTAACACCCGGATCAGGAGAACAGGGAGCCCCCATCCAGTACTCGGTACTGCCGGTTGCAGGTTATACGTCGGATATTGGCCTGTTTGGAGGCGGACTATTCCAGAGGATCAATTACGGGAGCAAACCATATAAGCCATTTCTGAGCAGGCTTCAGGTTGATATGATAGGTTCATTCAGGGGCGAATTGCAGGCACAGGCCGCCTATGAGCATACGCAGGCGTTCAACGGGAGAGTACGCAGCAGGCTCAGCATGAATCTTTTTCGCTCCTCAATCAGCCATTTCTTTGGTCTTGGAAATAACGCCCCCTATTCTGAAGACCTGTACAACCAGGACTACTTTTTTTTCAAGAACCAGAACATCTCCCTCGGCTGGAGAGTCAGAAAAGTGATTACGGAGTACGGGTTTAACGGCACTCTTGAACTTTTTTCAGACCTTGAGGCATCTTTTTTCAAGACGACATCTATTGATGAGAATTCGATTTTTGCAACGTTCCAGGAACGACAGCAGCAAGAGTTCACAGGATGGACCAATATGGCCGGCTTTGGTATCATCGCAGATGATCGCGACAGCGAATTCAACCCCACTGAAGGGTATCGATACGAGGCCGGCATGTCTTTCAGTCACCCGCTGCTTGCCAGTGAGTATCGTTTTGCCTCATTCTGGGGTGAGCTGAGAAACTATGTTGAGATTCTTCCAGGCGTGGTACTGGCCCACAAGCTGCGAGGGGAGGCGGTAACGGGCAGTACGCCGTTCTGGGAGCTTTCAACCCTTGGGCATCAAGCCGGCCTGCGAGGTTATCATGAAGATCGCTTTCGGGGAGATCGTTCGATCCTGAACATTTTTGAAGCGAGGACCTGGCTTTTTTCAATACTTGATGAACAGATCAGATTCGGATCGCAGCTTTTCTGGGATACCGGCCGGGTTTTTACAGACAGCGACTCCGGTGAATTCTTCAACAACTGGAAACATACATTCGGTGTTGGCGGGGCTATTTCACTATTTAACCCGGATTTTATTATGACGGGTGATTTGGGTTTTTCTGAGGATACCTTCAGAATATATGCGGGAATCGGATACAATTTTTAGATAAAACAAGCGGCTTACTGCCATATTCATGAAAGAGAATATTCTGATTACAGCGAACCGTGATCTTGCTTCGGAACTGTTTGCCGGGTCAGCAGATCACAAAAATTTACTGCATCTGCCCCTTGAAGCGTATTCGGCAGAAACGGATCACGAAGCTGCGGTACAGTTTACCGAAAAGCCGGATGCGTTCGAATTTGTTTTGCATGGGAACCTGCTTAATACGCGATATTTTATGGAGTGGGTGAACCAAGAGGGGATGCTGCAATCGCTTCAAAATCGTATACATCTTGCCTGTGATGCACCAACTGCTTCATACCTGGAATCGGAGGGCATTCCGGCCATACTACCCAAGAGAGGAGGTAAGCCGATTGACGTTCTGGAGTTTATGCTTCGCATTACGAAAGAGGGTGCATCACTCTATCCGGCCCGGGATGGGGAGCAGGAGGAACTGCCGGCCCTTCTGAGAGAGCTGGATCTGCCGGTTCTGGAATTTATTGTTTGCAGAGAGCGAACCCTTTCGAAGTCAGAGCTTTCAAATTACAGGAAGCGGGCGGCGAAAGAAGATTTTTCGCACATCCTGATACATAACCAAGGATCATTTACACGATTGCGAACTGTATTTCCGCAGCTAAATCTGAAGAAATTTCGCATTATTTCCGGAAGCCCGGGCGTAACCAACCGGTTGATCGAAGAGGGTCTTGAGCCTGTAAGGGAAGCTGATGGCACATGGGTATCGATACGTGAAACAATCACGGACCTGTAACTTCATCACCGGGTATTTCAAACGCTCCGGGTATGCAGTGTAGGTACTTCATGATCAGACCTCCCGGCTTTTACTTTCTGACAGGTTGCAGTCTGAACGATATATAATGTTTAATATCCAATTGTTATGAAATAGATATTGATAATGTTTTAATTATCGATGAGTTACCGGTTTATGAAGGGATTTGACGTGGCAACTCTGTTTTGATCCGCAGAGTTTTAGGGTAGCAAGTAAACCCACACGATAATCCCTGATTTTATGAGAATTTTCGAAGTTGCCCTTCTTCTGACCGGAACCGTTTTGCCGTATGTGAAGCGGCCTCTGTTGATGCGGATACAGTCAGGTTACGTTTTGTTTTTTCTTGGTATCCTGATATTACTGCATCTTTTGATTGAAGGATGGCGCTGGCAGATGATCCCTGCGTATGTATTGATCCTCACAGTTGGGTGGAGTATTCAGGTTTTGGATGTCAATAAGCCGGCCCGACTATCTTTCGCCAGGGTTGTGGGTTTTATAAGCCTGACCTTTCTGATCTTTACAGGCTGGTTGTTACCCTCTGTTTTTCCCGTCTTTTCACTGCCCGAACCTCGCGGAATCTATAGTGTGGGAACTGAAATGATCCATGTTAAAACGGGTGAAGAGGAGGGAATAACCTCAGAACCCGCAGATGAGCGCGAGCTGATGCTGAAGATCTGGTACCCGGGTGAATCAGACGTTTCATCCTTAAAAGGGGAGAAATATCTTGATGAAGCCGGCAGGGAAGGTTTTGCCGTTAAATACGGTTTGCCGCCATCGGCGCTCAATTATCTGGACTACGTGGAGACCTATGCATTTGCTGATATTCCCGTTGCTAAGGATACCTTTCCGGTATTGATCTTTTCACACGGTTACGGGTCAAAAGCCACCGGCTACTATGCGCTACTGACTGAAATTGCAAGCCGGGGATATGTGATCGTCAATATGAATCACACCTTTGAAAGCCTTGGGGTAACCTTTCCCGACGGAAGAAAGGAGTACTTTGATTATGACTACCAGAGAGAGATTTCGTCCGGATCCATGGAGCTGGTTCAGCCGATCCGGGATGCATTCAAAAATGGCTTTGATTACCGGGAAAGACACCCAATCGTCAGGGAAGCTGTTAAAGATTATTTCGAAGGCGAAATCCAGGATCGCTGGGCCGAAGACATGATTCTTACGATGGACCTTCTTGAGGAATGGAACACCGAAGGATTGCTGAAAGGAAGGCTTGATCTCAATAAAATTGGGGTATTTGGGCACTCTGTGGGGGGAGGAGCGGCAGGTAATGTTGCCATGAGGGATGACAGGGTGAAAGCTGCAGTAAATCTGGACGGTATTCAGTGGGGCAGTATGATCGACACCACGTATTCGATACCCTACCTTTACGTTTCTGCCGACTGGCCCGAAGACCATGAAGACATTAATTCGCATATCTACATCCATAAAAGCAGCGACTACTTCTACGAGGCAAAATTACTGAAATCGGGTCACCCTGACTTTATGGATATTCCATTCATGATTCCATATCCGTCACTCTCCGGCTCCGGTGATATCGATCCCCGTCTTGGAACGGAAATCGTGACGAATCTGGTCACCTCTTTTTTTGACCGGCATTTAAAAAATATACCGGAGGCTGACCCTCAAGCCATTAGTGAGCAGTACGACTTGCTGGATTTGACCGTGTTTCGGGGTGACTCCATTAATAAAGCACGCTAAACCTTTGTTTCGAGCATAAATTCAAGCTGCAACGAGTTTAAAACCTCATCCTGCAGGGGTTGCGTCAGTTCATTCATCTTAAAAGCACCATAGTCCAGCCCCACCACGGTTCGTGTCGGACGGGTTCCCCGCTCCATCTCCGCTAAGTCCAGATAGGCATCCACCACCAGTTGCGGTTGAGGGGCATCAGGTGTATTCAGGAAATGTTCGAATTGTTGAATCATTCCTGTCTTTATTTGATTGAGCTCAGAATACTCTGCCACCACTTCTGTGCGTTCCTCCGGTTGAATAGAACCTATCAGTCCCGTACCGAACGGACCGGGTTCAACCAGCACCACTTCGATGCCTTTAGGTGCTACTTCATATTTCAACGCCTGGCTGTAGCCCTCAACGGCAAACTTGGTGGCATTATACGTTCCAAAAAACGGCCATGAGACCCTGCCTGCTACGGAAGTGGTGTTAATTATCAAGCCTTTGCCTGCTTTACGCATTGTGGGCAAGACTGCCTGCGTTACGCGAATGATCCCATAATAATTTGTATTCATCTGCTGATGGGCCTGTTCCACGCTATAGGCCTCCGTAACACCTACGTACATTATGCCCGCATTGTTGATCAGAATATCCACCTTGCCTTCTTCGGCAAGTATATCAGCGAAGGCCGATTGAACGGAAGAATCATCCGTAACATCCATCTCCACAACTTTTATTTGGGCCGAATGTTCTTCCAATTCCGCTTTAACTGATGCGTTTTTCCCGCCGGGGTTCCGCATTGTAGCGAATACATAATAGCCTTTATCGGCAAAATCCTTAGCAGCCTGTAAGCCGAAACCACTGCTGCTTCCCGTGATGATTACATTTTTCATTTTCATCTATTTAAAAATTAAACATTGTGTTGTGGTTCGCTAAATTTTCGTTTGGTATCGGTTGAATCACATCCCAATGTTCAACGGCCTTACCATCTGCTATCCGGAATAAATCGTAAAAGACCTGCTTCTTCCCGCTCCATTCACCTTCACTTACTGTGAGCACAAAGTTCCCCTCCCCCAGTACCTTATGTATTTTGGTGTATTTGAACAAATTGTTCTGTGAGGTGAGATAATCTACGGCTTCCAGTATCCCCTTAAGGCCGTCTTTTATACCGGGATTGTGCTGATGATATTGCTCAGCACTGATGTGTTCGGTAATTTTTTCGGGGTTTTGGCCCATGAGCACATCTTCTATCAATGCTACAGCCACCGCTTTGTTCAGCTCTGTTTTATCCAGGTTCTCAGCAGCTGCAGGTCCGTCTGTTTGTGTTCTTCCGCTGGCCGTTTCGTGCACCAGTGGAGTCATGGCATCCCAATGTTCAGCTATTTTACCATTGTCATCCAGGCGGATTATGTCAAATGACACCATCTCATCGGCACCAAAAGGTGTGGCATTTTTCCAGATATTGTGCATGAAAACGTAATTGCCATCACGGAACATCCGGATATTCTCAGCAGTAGTACCGTGTTCCTGCAGTAAGGGCAGCATCTGTATGAACGGCTCCAGCCCTGTTGGAATAAATGGATTATGCTGGATGTAATCGGCATTTGCCAGTTCACGCATGGTTGCAGGATCATTTTGTAATACAGCACTCAGGAAAGTGCCCACAGTTTCTTTTTTATTCATTTTTGTAATTGGATTATTGAGGTTGCTCCCGCTGTTTGAATTTGTTGAACTGCAGCATGCGGGAAGGCCTGTACCCGGAAATAGAGTACTTTTTTTGGTTGGTGAAAATTGATTACTTTTAATTCGCAAGTAAAGATACGTTTTTGCTTTTAAATTGCAAGCAATAAATAAAATTAATTGCATGATGCAAGTAAATCTTGATGAAATAATATGAAACATGAATTCAGATGTGATTGCCCGATTACCTCAGCACTTGACATTCTGGGTGATAAATGGATGCTGGTGATAGTAAAACAGATGCTTTTAGAGGGAAAGGAAACCTTTAAGGAATTTACAGAGAGTGAGGAGGCTATCGCTACCAATATTCTTTCCGCAAAACTGAAGCTCCTTGAAGAAGCAGGAATTGTTACCAAGAATAAGCTGCCCGAAAACAAAAAGTCGAACCTCTATCTCTTAACAGAGAGGGGGCTGGCAATTGCACCTATCATCGTGGAGCTTGCCATTTGGAGCGATACCCATCTCCGGGATTTTAACCCTTCCATTGTAAATGGAGAGGAGATGGAGCTGTTGAGAAGTGACAAGGCGGCTTTTACGAATGCACTGGTGAGGGCATATCGTAAAAAACTTGCAGATACAACAGCTGTTCCGAATATAAACTAAGGTGCCGATTTTATTCTTCTTCACATGGGTGCAAGCATAAGGGGGGCTGTTTTTCCAGAGTCAGGCTACCTTATAGATTAATGGTGGGGTTTTTGTAATGGCAGCGGAGCTGCCGGGAGCCATGCGCAGTGGAACTGCGCATGAGGAGGTGAATGTTTTATCTGAGCACCGCAGCGCTATCCGGATAGTCGGTGATGATACCATCCACACCCATCATCAGCAGCCTTCTCATCTCGTCAACCCTGTTGATTGTCCATGGAATCACCAGCATGCCTCTTTCCCTGGCTTCGGCAATCATTTCAGGTGTTACCAATCGGTAGTTCGGGCTCCAGATTTCAGGTGTAAAGCCAAGCCGGCTGATATACTCCTGCATGGGTCGCTGGTCGGAGACCAGCATGGCAAGCGGGATTGCGCTATTCAGTTTTCGGAATTCAATTAGCGTGCGGGGATCGAATGACTGAACGATTATGCGCTCTGCAACTCCCAGCTGTGAATCAAGCTGGGTGAGCTCTTCATAAAGAAGACGTGCAAACTCCTCCGGCTGCGGAACCATCTCTCCGTAAAATTCAGGATTACTTTTGGTTTCGATATTATAGAATGGCTTAGGGAAGTTGTTTTCTTCCGCATATTGTTCAATGGTGCGAACAGCTTCTGAAAAAAGAGGTTTGGTTACCTCCATCGTTTCCTGGTTCGGAAAATTGGGATTTACCCTCTTTCCCACATCGTACTGCTGCGTCTCCTCAAAGGTCATATTAAAAATATTGAGCGAGCGCTCTTCTTCTTCGGTTACCGGTTCGCCGTCGGGCCGGGTTGTAAATAGATGGCTGAACCAGGGTTCGTGTGACACCAGTATCCGGCCATCGGCTGTGACCACCAGATCCAGCTCAATCGTATCCACGCCGAGGTCCATCGCCTTCAGAAAAGCGGGGATCGTATTTTCGGGCATCAGTCCGCGTGCTCCGCGATGCCCCTGTAAATCAAAATTGTAGCTGTTATCATTCATGGTGCAGGATGTTAAAAGGAACGTGCACAGGAGGATGCAAATAGATTTCATATGTTCTGGTGCGTCAGGTTCAGGATTGCGTTGTTCCGGATTCAATATATTGTGAAAGTTATCTATTTCAAGAATCAACTGTACAATTGGCACAGGAATTGAATGGTCATCAGTGTTTCTCACGATACAGGCATCCCAATAGAGTAAATCATCAGCCTGAATCAGTGACTAACCCAGCGAAATACAGCGAGAAAAATGAAATGAATCGTATCTAATTAATGGGTTCTAAAACAGTTTGAAAATTGTATTTTCAAACTGTAAACCTGCCGGCCTGAATGATAATTTCGTTCACCATTCAATACCATTTTAAACCAAAGATCCAGGACAAATATGAATCGTACGAGTAAATCAATCGTTGCCATTTCCCTGTTTTGCCTATTGTTTCCACTTAAGGGTAATGCTCAGGAGGCAGACAATATCAGCACCTTCATATTGGTGCGCCATGCAGAGAAGGAAGACAACAGCAGGGATCCGGATCTTTCTCAGGAAGGTTATGAACGTGCAGAGCGGCTGGCCAAAATGCTTGCTGAAATCGATTTTGATGCGGTCTACTCCACACCTTATATCCGCACGCGGGAAACGGCTCGTCCGCTGGCTGAAAACAACGGGCTGGAACTTTCAGAGTACGACCCGGGCTCACCGGATGAGACTGTTCCGGAATGGCGGAGTCTTCACCGTGGAGATATTGTGCTGATCAGCGGCCATTCCAATACCACACCTGCATTTGCAAATGCGCTGCTGGGCCGTGAGCACTTTAAAGAAACATTTGATGAATCCGATTACGGCAATCTGCTGATCATCACGATCACCCCAGTCGGGGAAGCACGGCTTCTTCACTTGAGGTATTAGTTTTTGACATACGTCATTGTGGTAAAAAGCCGGAGTACGCGGTTCCACTCTTCACTCCACGGAGCAATCATCTCAAAATGCCCTGCGTTTGCCAGTACAACATGTACCGAACTGTCGCCGGCATCGCTCAGGGCCTGATTGAAGCGGTAGCCGAAAAAGGGTGGTACGGGAGCGTCGAATGCAGCGTTTACTTCGGCATGCGTCACTCCGAGTGGAAGAAGGTGCAGAGGCGAGGTATCCAGATAGGCACTCTCACCGCGGGAGTCCAGATCAACGAGGCGTTCAACGGTTTTTTCTCCGCAGGGTGATGCACCATAGCTTGCATACCTCTCAAGGTCATTGATGCCCGCAAGGGAAATTACTCCCTGAACCTGAATGGGCTCTGCGGTGTAGAGAGGACTTGTCGGGTCAATATTTTTTCTGCCTGCAAGCCACGTGGCCAGGTGTCCGCCGGCCGAATGCCCCGCCACAAGTACCGTATTGATGGGTAGTTCATACCGTTCAGCAATCTGAGTGAGATGGTCAGCACCGGATGCTACATCAAGAAATGTGCCCGGATAGCCGCCCCCGTCGTGTCCCAGCCGCCGGTACTCCACGTTCCATACGGCAAATCCTTCACTGCGCAGAGCATTTGCCATATGGTTCATGATCTCTACGCCCGGGTAGATATCAAGCCAGCAGCCTCCGTGCACCAGAATCACTGTGGCGCGGGCTTCTTCTTCCGGAATCCAAAGATCACCGAACTGCAGAGAGTCGGACCCGTACCGGATGCGCTCATCAGGCTGCGGCAATTCCCTCTCAATCAGATCGCTCCAGGAGATTAGTTGTGCCTGAAGGGTATCGGTGATGAAGAAGAGCACAAGTATAAGTGAAAAGACTCGAATCATCTGTATTTGATAAGGATTATCGGATGGTACTCGTTTACGCTATAGATAGTCAAAGTTTGACAATGGTACAGCCGCTGCCGCCACTTTCCCAGGGAGCAATATCAAATTCCTTTACCTCTTTACGCTGCTCCAGGTATTCATGAACCAGCTTGTGCAGAATGCCTTCGCCCTTTCCATGCACAATTTCAACTTCATTCAGGCCCCGGGCAACCGCTTTATCAAGATAGAGGGTTAGCTCTTTAATGGCTTCATCACCTCGCTTACCGCGAAGGTCGAGCCGCGGTTTCACAGAGAGATCAATTGCTTCAGACCCGCCGTACGACCTCTGCTTCGCAGGTGATTTCTTCTTCTTTTTTGGAGGCTCCGTCTTAACAAGTTTATTCAGCTTCGACTTTATCTTCATTCCGTTAACGAGCACGGTAGCCTGTTTACCGGAAAGGTCAATGAGCTCGCCGGTTGTATCACTGTCACCGATCACAACGGTATCGCCCACCGCAGGAGTTTCGCCGGTTCGTACCGGTTTTTTCTCCTCCTCCGCAAGGCTGCGTTTCAGGCTGATCTCCTTCTTCGCATCCCTCACATCAGAGCGTGCTTCACGAATGGCGTCTTTGTCTTCTTTGCCAAGTTCCACAATTTTTTGAACAGCCTCTTCTATTCGGCTGTTGGCCCCTTTCATGATCTCTTCCGCATCCTTGTAGGCTCTTTCAAGGATTTTCTTCCTCTTATTCTCAAAATTGGATGCTTTATCGATGTACACCTTTTCACGCTTTTCAAGATTGCTCAGCCTCTCTTTGTAATCGGCCATTAACTCTTCCGATTCCTGCATCTGTTTCTCCAGATTAACCAGAAGATCACCCATTTTATCGCGCTGTTCACCAAGCAGTGATCGTGCGCGTTTCATCATGGAGCCGGGCAGGTTCATTCGGTCAGCGATTTCGAAAGCATAACTGGATCCAGGCACTCCTTTTTTGAATCTATAGGTGGGGGAGAGGCTCTCCTGGTTGAACTCCATTGCACCGTTTATAACCTGTTGGTGCTCGTGAGCAAACACTTTAAGCGATCCGTGATGTGTGGTTGCGATAACGCGTGAATTTGAGTCAATCATCGCTTCAATAAAGGCCTGAAAAAGGGCGCCTCCCTCTTCCGGATCGGTTCCGGAACCGGCCTCATCGATGAGTACCAGGGACCTGCGAGGTACGTCTTCGAGCACATGTTTCATCCAGTCAAGCCGGGAGGAAAAGGTGCTCAGGTCGTTCTCGATCGACTGCTCATCACCGATATCCACAAAAAGGCCTGATATCACCGGAATTTCGGAGTCGGGCTGAACAGGCACAGGGTATCCGCACTGAAGCATGGCAGAAATCAGTCCTACTGTTTTCATGGCTACCGATTTACCGCCTGCATTGGGCCCGGTAATGATCAGCGCCCGCTCGGTCCCGCTCATCTCCAGATTCAGCGGAATTACAGGTTCCTTGTTATCTTTTGATCCGATTTGCTTTAGCAGCAGATTCGGATTTCTTGCCCGGATCAGGTTCAATTTTCCGGAGTCGGAAATCAAAGGGATCACACCGTCCAGATCGAGACCCAGGCTGACCCTGCAATGAATGGCATCGAGCTCTCCGATATACCCGCAATTGAGCTCCAGTTCTTCCCTGTAGGTGCGAACCTCAGTTGTAAGTTGCCGTATAATTTTTTCAATTTCGCGCTCCTCCTCCAATTCAAGCTGCCGGATTTCATTGTTGATCTGGAGCGCCTGAACCGGCTCGATATAAACGGTTTGTCCAGTGGATGACACATCATGCACAAAGCCTTCAACCTTGCGTTTAAACTCGGCCTGTACAGGAATTACCATGCGTCCGGCACGAATTGTGGCGCCTTCGTCAGAAACGACATCTTTTTTGGCCAGATCTTTCATAACGCGTTGTATGGTGCTCCGGAGCCTGCTTCGTTCGCGGTTTAATTTACCCCTGATTCTTTTCAGTTCGGAGCTGGCATCATCCTTAAGTTCGCCCCTGTCGGTTACCACTCTCTGTATGGCCTCCTCAAGAGGCTTGAGATTTACAAGGCGGTTTGTAATTTCTTGAAGGGCTTTGTATGTGACTTCTGTTCGGACAAAAAATTGTTTGATAATGCGGGCCTGACGAGCATTTGCAAGGATAATGGGAAAGCTCTCGAGGGGCAGCAGGGATCCGCCTGCGCGGCTCTCTCTCAGGTGGGGGCGTACGTCATCAAGGTTAGTAAGCGGATGGTTAAGGCCGCTTTGCAGCAGATGCATCCATTCAGATGACCGCCCCAGTTCGTTCCTGACTTTCTCTGAATCGGAGAACGGTTTGAAGGATGAGATCTCTTCCTTTCCATAAAGGGTAAAGCACTTTCTCAGCGTAGCTTCCCTTACCGTTTCAAAGCCGGTTTTGCGAAGGGTACTATCGGGGTAAACAGATGCATGAATACTCATACCTAAAGGTCGCAATCTTTTGTTGAATTTTGAATGATGATTTCAGGCAGACTCTGTGGGCAATAGAGGTGTGAATTGAATGAACCGATTTACTACATTAACGTGAGTTCGAGATAAGAGCTTGTTGAAGAGTGTCCCAACGTCGGCTGACTGTGGGCAATGGGGGATGAACAGTAGTGAAATTATCGACTAAATTTAATTATTAGAGTCAAATCAACGCTCAGCCCCGAAGGGATCCTTTACGGGGCGGGTCATCCCCCCTCGTCCGTCCCGACATTCGGGACGGACTCTTCACCCTTCTCCCATAGGGATCCCTACGGAGAGAGGGGGAATTTTTCGGTTCATTTCCTTATCTCGAACTGACATTACATTAAACAGACAGAAAGAATCCAGAACAGATCCCTCTTCATGAAAATTTTCCAGGTAGACGCTTTTACCGATAAAATCTTTTCGGGCAACCCTGCGGCAGTTGTTCCGCTCGAAAGCTGGCCTGAGGAGAGTGTAATGCAGCAAATTGCCGGGGAAAATAATCTTTCGGAGACAGCTTTTTTTGTTCCTGAAGGGAATGATGGGTACCGGATTCGCTGGTTTACACCGGTTACCGAAGTTGATCTTTGCGGGCACGCAACCCTGGCGTCGGCCCATGTTCTGTTTACCCATCTTAACTATAAAGATTCCGTGATACGCTTTGCATCAAAAAGCGGTGAACTGACAGTATCAAGAAGAAAAGGGCTTTATTGGCTTAACTTTCCATCACAGCCCCCCGATCCGATTCCGGTTCCGAAACTGATTCCCGAGGCACTGGGTACGGTTCCCATCTATACCGGCGTAAATACTGACCTTCTGGTGCTGGTTCAGGATGAAGAGACCGTAAAAAAGATGAACCCCGATCTGATCATTCTTAAAAGAATGGAGGTAAGGGGTGTTATTGTAACAGCGCCTGCCGACAGTGATGAAACCGACTTCGTGAGCCGTTTTTTTGCACCTGCAGTGGGTGTGCCGGAGGATCCGGTTACAGGCTCGGCGCATACGGTACTTACGCCTTTTTGGGGAAAGAGGCTTGGAAAAAATGAGCTGGAGGCTCGGCAGATCTCTGAAAGAGGCGGACTTCTGAGGTGTGAATGGGCCGGAGACCGCGTTCAGATCGGCGGTTCAGCAATTACATACATGACCGGTAACATTCGCCTGGATTGATGCTGCTCTTCGTATTACTCCTCATTCTGGGTATTTTTGCCGGCATTGTAGCAGGCTTTTTTGGAGTTGGGGGAGGTCTTCTTTTTACACCGATTCTCTTTTTTGTATTTACCGGAACGGGCGTGGAGTCGCCTGCAAGCTGGGCAATTGCGTCGTCTCTCTTCTGTACGTTCATTGCGTCCATAAGCAGCAGCATACAGCAGAATCGACAGAAAAATACATTTTGGAAAGATGGAATCATTATTGGCCTGTTCGGTGCACTGGGCGTGAATGCGGGCAAGCGGATCGTAACGTCAGATTTTTTTACGGAGGATGTGTTTGTCTCACTGTTTGTGATTTTGCTGGTTTTTGTATCGGTACTCTTCTACAGAAAAAGCCGGACCAAAGTAACCCTGCAGCTCAAAGCCGGTGATATGGGCTGGTTAAAAATGTTCACTGCAGGCGGGTTCGGCGGTTTCGTTGCATCCCTGGCCGGAGTAGGAGGCGGTATTGTTTTGGTTCCTGTCATGAATTTGTGGTACAGGCTTCCGATAGCCAGGGCCGTGAGTACCTCATCCCTCGCCATTGTTATTATCTCTTTTTCAGGCTGGACTCAGTATGCATTTCTCGCAGAGAGTGGAGCCGGCGCATCGCCCTATACTTCGGGCTTCGTCGATTTTGGGACCAGCCTGCCATTGGTTGCCGGTGCGTTTATCGGAGGGTTATTCGGTGTAAAGATCAATGAGAAGGTGAAAAGTGAGAGCGTGCAGATGGGTTTTTCAATATTGGTACTTCTCATTGCCCTTTCGCTGATCTGGAGCCAGATTTAAAGAGATATCTGATGGACGAATAACGAATAGTGATCTATGAAGTTTCCGCTTTTATCAAGCCTGCAGCGAGTGGCTTGCTGCATGGGGCATTTCTCAAGCACTGCAGGCGCGCAATCGACAGCCGCGCGCGAAGCGCGCGGTAAGAAGAAGCAACCATTCTAACCCCGAGGCCGTATTTTGATCAACCCCCCGGATTTGTTTCGAGGGGTTCACGGGAAAGACCTGATGATTGATTGCCCAATTGGGAGACATGACAATTGATGGACAATACAAAAACTCACTGCCTAAACTCAGGTTATTTATTATGAATGCCCCTGTTATTCCGGGTGAGCAGGAAGAAAAAGATCACCCCGAAAACAAAGACTCCTGCTGAAAAAAGAGAGAGAGTCAGATCCGGCCTGATCACATAAATAGCGGTGAAAAACTGCAGGACAATAATCGATATCAGCACAAAAGCTATCGACCTCCGCCCAAATCGATTGATGGTATAGGCGCCTACGGGAGCTCCGAAAATGACAACGGGAATGCAAACCAACAGGTAACCGATAGCTTCGGGCTGCATATTTTGTAGCACAGCTCCCTGGATAAAGTAACCCGCAACCGCATTGGAAGCCATCAGGATCACGGATGTTGGGGTGGCTACCTTTTCCGACAGACCATACTTCAGTACAACATAAGAAAAGGTACATATATCGAGTCCGTTGCCGAAAATTGAGCTGAACACACCCCCTGCAACTCCTACCAGCACCAGCTCCAGTTTCTGATTGCGGGTCAAAGCAGGAAGCCGGTCGGTTTTTTTGCGGGTTTTGGAAAAATTTACGGCCCAAAGAGCAAGTCCAAAGCTCAGCCAGAATGAAACAAACATCATTTTGGCATAAGATGGCACTACAAAAGGCGCAACCAGCCATGAACCTGAAACGATTCCCGCCAATCCCCCTAATCCGGCCAGTAAGAGGTAGGTTTTTTCGACCCGTATACCTGACAGGAGGATCCATATGGCAGCAGAGGTCATACCAAAACTCTGAATCGCAAAACTGAAATTGCGCGCAACATCGGGCTCAATGCTGAAAATAAGCGTCATTACCGGATAGGCGATGGCCCCGCCGCCTTCCGAACTGGCACCGGCGATAAGTGAGCCAAAGATCATAACCAGCGTCATGAACCAGTTCTCTGCAAACAAGCCCCAGCTATCCATATACGACATGTAGATAGCCCATGAGGCAAGTACGATGAGGCAGCCGGCCAGAAATATTCGCAGTGGTTTTTTTCTCAGATTCGCAGGTAGCAATGATTCACATGTTGGATTCTACAGACGAAAGTTCCGGCTGCTTTTTTCGTTCCGGATTCCGGCCAGAAAATTAAAATTTTTCCGAACCAGATGAATTATTAAAAATTTCTAATATATTGTTACATAAATCATGAGAGAGTCAAATATTCAGGCAAGATGAAAAGTACAGATACAGACAGAAGCTGGAGACCGACAGGTCTGGACGAGCTATTAAACAGGTACGGATTTGCGAACTACAGAACCGTGATGATACTGCTGGGATGGGTTCTAATGATCGGAGCGTCGATCTACTCGGTGCTGCTGATGCTGCCCGGAAGCTGGGTATCGGAGGGAATTGAGACCAATGCGATCCAGACATTCTTCCTAATCTATCCCCCGCTGATTATCGGAATTCTATTGGTTTTCTGGATGGGTTTTGAATGGGGATTTATACCGGTTTTCCTCTCTTCATTTGTGATCGCATTCTCGGCCGAAATGCAGGTATACTGGGCACTGCTGTTTGCCTTTTCCTTTATTCTGGGCCTCGGTATCTATGCACTGGCCTATTATTGCGTCCGTGTCCGAATTGACCTGAGAGATATTAAAAGCATCGCATTTTTTACCGTGGTTTCCCTTATTGCTGCCATGGCAAGCTCACTCGGATCGTTTATCTGGAGTTTTGAACAGGGACTCGACCCGGTTATGACGGTCAAAATATGGAATGGTTGGTGGACCGGCGCATTTTTACAATCGATGCTGATTATCGGTCCGATAATGATGATATTCAGTCCGAAAATCAGCCGTATTAAGAATTCCGTTTTTGAGGACAGCCCGCGCAAGGAAGTGACCCTGGGCTGGGTCTACAGCGCCATCGGCAGCGTCGTTGTCGTTGTATCTCTTTTTGTAATCGGTGGCAGATTTCTGGGGTCTGAAAGTATTTCACAGGCCGTGGCGCAGAGCGATCCGACCCTGGTTCTGAAAGTCATGCAGGCAACGGAATCGTATCAGCTCATCTTCTGGATCTCATTGGGCATCATTCTGATGGTGGGCTTTACGGGTATCTATATCGTTTCATCATGGAACCGTATGCTGCAGAGAGAAGTGAATGAAAAAACGACCGACCTGCAGCTACGCGAAAAGGAACTTGAACAGTCATTGAAGGAGAGGGGTGTTCTGCTCAATGAAATCCACGGCCGGGTCAGGAACAATCTATCCATCATTCTTGCGCTGTTCGAACTGCAGCTTAAACGAACCGGCGACGAAGCCCTGGTTGAGACGCTCAGGGACTCCAAATCAAGGATACGCTCTATTTCCCTGATTCACGAGGTTATGTCACATTCGGGCATGTACAGGACAATCAATCTGAAATCATATGTGATCCGGCTCACCAACAGGCTCAATCAGGACTATCGCCACGTCAAAAGTGATTCGGATATTACGGTGCATCCTGAAGACCTGATCCTGGATATCGAACGGGCTGTTCCGGTTTGCATGATCATTAATGAAGTGATCAGCCGTGTCTTTGAAAAAACATACGGTAACCCGGAAAGTTCGGCGATAAGTATTGATCTTTATACCGATGACCTGGCTTTTTATGTCGTGGTTCGTGAAAACGGAAACTTCGGGCCCAGCCATTTTGATTGGTCATCGACTGTAGACCTCGGAAACAAACTGATACGCTCATTAACCAAACAAATCAAGGGAGAGCTTTTGGTAGATGATTCCAAAAATTCCATTGCCGTAGTGTTTCCAAACCTGGTGAGCCAGTCTCCCCAAAAATCCTTTGACGCGATCTGGGCCGGCAAGCATAAGTTTGCATACGAGTCAATGAATGCATCAGAATTGACCGGATAAATTCAGGTTCTGAAGAGCCAAATTATCCGTTCAGTACCCTGCAACGTAACCCGGCCCACGGGGATCAGCTGCACCTACGTAATTACCTTCCTGGTCTGATGCGATAGTGTGTACGATAGCAAGATTTCCGGATCGACGCACGTTATGTCCCATTTTATTGAGTTTTTCAATGGTATCCTCCGAGAACCAAAGATTTTCCACCAGTATCTGATCGGGAAGCCATTGGTGATGAAACCGGGGTGCTGCTATGGCTTCTTTTGCATTCATGCCGAACAGCGCCATATTCAAAAAGTTCTGAAGAACGGCCGTAATAATTCTTGGTCCTCCTGCAGCGCCACCCGCAAACCGAAACCTGCCATCCTTCAACGCGATAACCGGGTTCATGCTGCTCAGCATTCGCTTGCCCCCCTGAATGGAGTTGGCTTCGGCACCGATCAGACCAAACATATTGGGTTCGCCGGGTTTGGCTGAAAAGTCGTCCATTTCATTGTTGAGCAGGAAGCCGGCACCTGTTACGGTTACAAAACTTCCAAATGAGCCGTTCAAGGTTGTGTTTACGCTGACAACATTTCCAAACCGATCAGCGACATTGAAGTGCGTGGTTTCACTGCTTTCCTGTACAGTGTGTATTACATCTCCATGAGAAATCCGTTCACTATCTGATGCCGTATCCGGACTAAACGACTGCATTCTCAGCCGCAGATAGTGCGGGCTGGTTAAACTGTCGGCCGGAACAGGGACAAAATCGGGATCGCCAAGCCAATAGTTTCTGTCAGCAAATGAGCGTCTCAGAGCTTCGGATATCAGATGGATGTAAGCGGCAGAATTAAATGCGGTTGTATCCAATTCGGGTCGATTAATCATTCCAAGTACCTGTGTCATTACAATTCCTCCGCTCGACGGGGGAGGCATCATAATGAGTTCGTACCCTCTGAAATTGGTCCTGACCGGCTCACGCCAGATACTTCTGTAATCACGAAGGTCGCGCATTGTGATGAGTCCACCGCCTCTTTTCATCTCTTCAACAATCAGGCTTGCGGTAATTCCCGAATAGAACCCTCTTCGGCCCAGTGTGGCAATACGTTCCAGTGTTTCTGCCAGATCGGGTTGCAGGAAAAGATCTCCCGGTTCCCATGGAGTGCCGCCAGGCTTCAGAAATGCATCCGCAGAACCGCGGTACTCCGACAAACGCTCTGAGGCGCTGTTCAGGCTTCGTGCAGCAGAATGCGACAGGATGAACCCTTCCCGTGCCAGGCGTATTGCGGGTTCCATTACAATTTCGAGCGGCAGTGTTCCGTACCGTTCCAGGGCGGTGATCATGCCGTCAACGGTTCCAGGAATGCCGGCTGCCAGGTGGCCGATTTTACTTTTTCGGGATACATATTCCCCATTTTCGTTCAGGTACATATCGCGGGAAGCGGCGATCGGCGCTTTTTCCCTGAAATCGAGTGCTGCAGCTGTACCGTCCTGCAGGTGCAGTACCAGGAAGCCGCCCCCGCCGATATTGCCGGCACGGGGAAGAGTTACCGAAAGGGCAAATTGCACTGCAACTGCTGCATCTACGGCGTTTCCGCCTTTCTGCAGAATTTCAAGGCCTGCTTTTGATGCATATTCGTCGGCAGAAGATACCACACCGTTTTTCCACGATACCGGATTGCCAACCTGAGCAGCAGACGGTTGTGAAATCATTAAAAACAGCAGAGTGAACAGCAGGAGAGGGGAAGCGGTGATTCTTGCCGTGAATGGTAAGCGAATTGTCAATAACGGCCTAAGCCCGGGGGTGAAATTCTTTATGGATCTGATGAAGAAGTGAACGGTCGACATGGGTGTATATTTCGGTTGTCAAAATGGATGTATGGCCAAGCATCTCCTGAACGGCTCGAAGGTCTGCACCTCCTTCCAGCAGATGTGTTGCAAACGAGTGTCTGAAGATGTGAGGATACACATTTTTACTGATGCCTGCCTTCATTGCATATTTATTAACAATGTTCCAGATGCTCATACGGGATAATGGTCCGCCCCGTTGATTCAGAAAGAGCCGGTTTTTGGTTTTTCCCGGTTTATCGGAATTGATAAACTCTTTCCGGGATGTTTCAATATAATGCTCAATTGCAAGCTGGGCATGTTCTCCTACCGGCACCAGTCTCTCTTTGTTCCCCTTTCCAATTACGCGGATAAATCCGATCTCAAAAAAAAGCCGGTCCATTTCAAGCTCGGTCAGTTCACTCACTCTCATGCCGCTTGCATAGAGTGTTTCCAGAATGGCCGCATCCCGAATACCTGCAAAATCGGTGCGATCGGCCTCATCGATAATTGCAATCACCTCTTCGGCAGTAAGTACCTCGGGCAGTTTTTTTGCTTTTCTGGGAAGTTCCACAAGCTCTGCCGGGTTGGCTTCTGCTATCTGTTCGGCAACGGCAAATTCATGAAAACTTCTGATACTGGAGATATTTCGTGCAATGGTGCTCACCTCAAGCCCCATGTCGGTTAATTCCGATAGATATTGTTCAATATGCTGCAGGGTAATTCCTGCAAGATTTTTGATTTTCAGCTCTTCAGCCACAAACCCAAGGTATCTTTTCAGATCATTTTCGTAGGAATTTGCCGAGGTGTTTGCGAGTCCCTTTTCAAGTTTGATAAACTGAAGGTAGTGCTGAAGTTCCTTCGAAAAAGCCATTATGACCTGTTGCCTTTTTCAATTGCGGAATCCAGATTATTGGTTTGCCTGTCCGGTTTTTCATCTTGCTCCTTTTCCTCTTGTCCATCAGGTTCAGCGGTTTTATTTGACTTTTGCTGATCCTTTTCGCGCTGTTTCTCCTTCTCCTTCTCCTTCTCCTTCTCCTTCTCCTTTTTTTCGTCCGGATAGTCAATCCGGCTGTGATATACACCTACCAGGATATTGAGAAATGCTTTTTTGATGATTTCGATTTGTCGGAAAGTAAGCGGACAATTGTTCAGCTGGCCGTCGCTGATGTGATCTTCAACCATTCGGTTGATTAAACTTTCCAGCTTGTTATAATTCGGGTCTTTCATAGCCCGGGAAGCTGCCTCAATACCGTCAGCAAGCAGTAAAATTCCTTGTTCCTTGGTAAACGGTAAGGGTCCGTCATAGCGGAAATCCTTCTCTTCCACTTCTCCGTTATCCGACTGATCCTTCGCACGGCTGAAGAAATACTTGATGAGGGAGGTTCCGTGGTGTGTTTGAATGAAATCGATCACCACCTGCGGCAGATTGTGTTCTTTTGCCATCTTCACTCCGTCACTCACGTGCGCTTTGATCACGAGGGAGCTCATGCGGGGTTTGAGCTTGTCATGCTCATTGCCGGCACTTTGGTTTTCAATAAAGTAACCGGGTTTCTCCATTTTTCCGATATCGTGATACATTGCACCCACGCGGCAAAGAAGCGGGTTGGCACCAATTTCGGAGGCAGCCGATTCGGCCATGTTGGCAATCTGAAGACTGTGATGAAATGTGCCCGGTGCTTTGTTCATCAACTCTTTAAGCAAGGGAAGGTTCGTATCCGCTAGCTCCAAAAGCGTAAAGTCTGTAGTAACCTTGAACAGCTTTTCAAAAAGAAGTATGAGCGGATACGTGAAGAGTATAAATACAGCGTTGATGGCTACAAAGGACAGATCCGTGAGCAGGCCTTCAGTACCGCTGTATCGCGCCAGTGCAAAGCCGGACAAAACGATAAAATAGGTGAGGAATACAATGCCAGGGGTGATAAAAAAGAATTGAGACCGTTTTTTAATGTCGCGAACGGAAAATATACCCAGTGTACACGCGGCCGTTGTTGCCACGAGATACTCAAAGCTGTTGTCATGAACAATGCCGGTAATGATTGCCAGTGTTATCGTAGCCATCAGACCCACTCTCGAGTCAAAAATAATGGTGAGGATGATCGGGGCAACGGCTATCGGCACTATGTAGCTGTTAAGCCCGCTGATGGGGTAAACAACTGCACTCGCGAGCGTAATAAGCGTCAGTGCAAGGAATACCAGTAGAAACATGGAGGGTTTATCAAAAATACTCCTTCTGTAGAGATATAAGTAGATCAGAAAAAGTAGTGACGCGATCAGGATAATGAGGGCCTCCCCGGCGTAGCGAAGCCAGCGCTCCAGGTTGCCTGCTGTGGCAGAACGGGCTTCCGCAAGGCTTCGCAGCTTGTTGGCACGCTCTTCCGTTACGATGTCGCCCCGGCGGATAATGATTTCGCCCTGTTCAACGGCCCCCCGGGTGGTGGAGATTTCGGATAAATTCTCCTGCAGAATCGCTTCCGTATCCTCCTCACTGTAAATCCAGTTAGGCCGTATGTATTGAGTAAATATCTGCAGTGCGGTCAATGCTACATCCGATTCAAACTCTCTGTTAAGCATAATTCCGGCATATTCCTGTGCTTCTCCAAGATCACGGGTATTGGCAAGGCTCACACGCCGCTCCGTACGCTCCTGCAGATTGCGTATTGTAATATCATTGCGGCTGAGCGTGCTTTTATTGCGATCAATGATACCTGTTCGCAGAAGATCGAGTGTAATGTTTTCCAGCTCGCTCTTTATCTGACTGGTTAATAACCGGCCCCTTGGCAGATTATTTGTCATGACATTGTAGTAGTTTTCAGCGAGAAGATTCCAGCTCTCATCAGACAGCTGTATATCCGAGAAGTTGCGCTCCTGTATGTAGCGCAGGCTGTCTGTTTCAACCGAAGAGAGATTACTTTCCTTAGCCTGCTGCCACTGAAGATAGCTGTCGAGAACGGGCTGCAGGGATCTGAAGGCGGCGTCGAGCTCGGAGCCGATCAGCAGCTGCGCGTTTTCATTGACGTGAAATACCGGCGGAGTTTGTTGCCGGATTTCCTCTCGCTCCTGTTCCAGCTCTTCCTGGGTTTTCAGTAGTGAAAATGTAAAGGGAGCCGTGAGATCATCCGATCTCCAGGGTTCCTCTTCCTGAAAACTGGCTACCGGCTGAAAATCGGGCTGTGGAAGGGTGATTAATACAACGGCTAAAAACGAGAGAAAGATCAGAATTCTCAGATACCTGTTTTTTTTCAGGCGATCCTCTTTCTGCTTTTTTTTCTTCTTTATCCCAATGGCTGGAGCCGTTTCGGGCTTTTTTTGTCCCAGACCCAATTTTTCTAAGATGCTCATAATAATCAGATTAAACGCACATCCACATCAGATCGTATGTATGTGGAGAAGAGTGAAAAGTATGGGAGCGAGGTGTAAATAAAAAATAGATCGAATGTCAGTTCTCACCAATCATCTCCAGAAACGTCTCTTCGTCAATAACCGTAATACCCAGCGTCCTGGCTTTGCTCAGCTTGCTGCCCGCTGATTCTCCGGCCAGCACAAAGTCCGTATTTTTGCTGACCGATGACGCAGTACTGCCGCCGTGTTTTTCAATCAGCATGGCTGCGTCTTTGCGTGAAAGTGAGGGCAGGGTACCGGTTAGCACAAATTTTTTATCACTCAGTCGTTCGGATACCGATTCTGTTCCGCTATGTTCAAAATTGAGTCCGGCGCTGCGCAGCGATTCAACAAGTGTCCTGTTTTTCTCATGCCTGAAAAACGTGTAAACCGATTCCGCAATTTTCGGACCTATTGAGTCAATGGCTGTCATGGTCTCCTCATCAGCATTTTCGAGGGCATTCATCGATTTAAAATGGGAAGCAAGGTCTTTTGCAACCGTTTTGCCTACAAACCGAATTCCAAGAGCGTAGATCACGCGATCAAGGGGCTGATTCTTACTCTTATCAATTGCAGTTACCAGATTTTCCGCACTTTTTTCGCCCATTCGCTCCAGCGGAATCAGCTCTTCTTTTTCAAGTTTATACAGATCTGCAAACGTGTTTATCAGGCCGGCATCCACAAGCTGCTGAACTACCGCTTCGCCAAGCCCTTCTATGTCCATGGCATCGCGGGAGGCAAAGTGTTTGATTCGTTCGACTACCTGGGGCGGACACTGGGGGTTAACACATCGCCAGGCTACTTCTCCCTCGAACTTTTCCAGCTCTTCACCGCATGCGGGACATGTTTCAGGCATGGAGAAGGGTTCATTGCGATTTTCACGATCCGGGTTCACAACACTCATTACCTGAGGTATGATTTCTCCGGCTTTTTCAACGACTACAGTATCTCCCACGCGGATATCTTTACGATGTATTTCATCCTCATTATGCAGTGAGGCCCTGCGTACCGTGGTACCTGCGAGCTGAACCGGTTTGAGCTCGGCCACGGGCGTAATTTTTCCAAGTCTTCCCACCTGAAGGGTAATGCCTTTCAGAAGGGTAGAGGCCTGTTCCGCTTCGTATTTATAGGAGATGGCCCAGCGGGGTGCCTTGGATGTACGCCCAAGCTCGGGCCGGTACTTCTCTTCATTCACCTTGATCACAACCCCGTCAATTTCGAATGGCAATTCATGGCGGAGTTCTTTCCATTCTGCAATAACATCAAATATGTCATCAATAGAGCCGCATGTGGTGAAATAGTTGCTTACCGGGAACCCCAGCATCTTAAGCAGTTCCATTTTGGATGCCTGGGTTCTGGTGGCGTCATCTTTGTCCAGAAGCAGATCGAATGCAAAAAAGCGAATCGGACGGCGCGCCACCTCGCGTGGATCCTGCATTTTAAGGGAACCTGCCGTTGAATTTCTGGGGTTTGCAAAGGTGGAAAGGCCCTGTTCATCACGGTACTCATTAAGGCGCACAAAGGCCTCTTTTTCCATGAACGCTTCCCCTCGAATTTCCAGTACATCGGGTGCCCCGGAAACCTCCAGGGGGATGTCGGAAATCGTACGGATATTCTTTGTTATGTCGTCGCCGCGTTCTCCGTCGCCGCGTGTGGCGCCGAGCACAAGCTCTCCGTTTACGTAGCGAAGACGGATTGCAGCGCCATCAAATTTCATCTCAACGGCATAGGTAAAATCGGTATCACCCAGAATATCGCGAACCCTGCGGTCGAAGTCCCGGAGCTCCTCTTCGTTATAGGTATTCGCAAGACTTAAAAGCGGCTGGGGATGTGTAACCGTGGGAAACTCGCTGCTCGGTTTTCCGCCCACGCGTCTTGTGGGTGAATCCTCACTTTCCAGTCCGAACTCTGTTTCAAGCTTTTCCAGTTCATCAAGAGCCTCGTCAAACTCTTTGTCTGTGATGAATGGCTGCGCTTCTTCATAATAGGCGCGATTGGCTCTTTCCAAAAGGTCGCGCAGTTCCTCAACGCGCTTTTTAGCCTCTTTTTTATCCATAATTCAGGGATTCTGCCGGTTTAAAACGTTGGTCTGAAAGCAACAGAATCGGGTGGGGCAACATTCGCAGGGACCTCTATAGGAATTTCTACAGCCCACTCCGGATCAGAAAACAGGGATCTGGAAAGTTCAACTGCATTTTGCTCTTCATTAAAATACTGCTGTCTGAAATTTTCAATCAGGTGACCGTTCAGAAACAGCAGCATTCTGGCATACTGTCCGCGAATACGGATGGTATCGCTGAATTCAAAGTTGAGAGCGGTGCCCTGCTCAATCCAGTACGGATCGATCCGGGGCTTCAGATCACTCCATACACGAACCGGATCGAGCCGCTCATTTGCGGCATAGACGGTAAGATAAAGCGTATCCTGCAGTACAGGCGTTTCGACCTGCTCGGGAACCTGCTGTTCTTCCGAAAGATCGAGAACCGGTCCATCGGTACCCGGATCAAGCCGGGCATCATCACCGGTTTGAGCCTGTGACGCTTCGCCGGCCTCCGGAGTGTCGGTAGTAAACAGGTCTGCACGCGAAAGCAAAAAAATACCTGCCAGTACAGCAATTATTACAACCGCTGCACCGATTACCCAAACGGGCGGTTTGCGTTCCGTGTCGGAAAACTTTTTACCCATGTCAGCCCAGTTTACCTGCCGCACATCCTTTTTAGGTGGCGTCTTTTCAGCGTTCAGGGAATCCGATGAATCTGATTTGACATCGGTTTCACCGTCATCTTTTGCGGCTGCATGTTTATCCGGAACCGGTTCTTTTCCAGGGGATGTGGTCTTTTCAGATTCAACGGGAACCTGGGGATCTTCAGGAAAATCGGCTATAAACCGGGGCCTCGTGCGGGTTTTTTTCTGTTCAGGTTCAGGAGTTTTTTTTGTGTCAATATCTCCTGGATCAGCATCAGAATCCCTGTCTTTTACATCCGATCCTTGTTTTTTCCCGGACTCCACTTCTTTTGAAAGCTCCGGGAAAGCACTCAATAGCAGGTGGTTGTAGTTGCCGATCTCCTCCTGATCCAGTGCGCGTGTAACAAGTTCGTCATCCAGTTTCAGATTACGCGCATAGGTTCGAATGAAACTACGCACATAGGTGATATTCTCTTCCTGCTGCTCGAAAATGTCGTCATTTTCGATCGACTTCAGCGTATTCAGAGGTAATTTGGTAGCGTTCTGAACGTCCTGAATCGTCAAGCCAAGATGCTTCCGGATGGTTTCAAGGTCTTTACCTAATGATGGCATAAAGTCAGTTTTGACAATTAAGAGAATAGAGCAAATCTAATTAATTATAAGGCATTCCAAAAGATAACAAAGAGATTGGAAAAGCTTTTGTAAGCATTTTACGAAAAATGGTTCCTACATATAGGGAGATCGCTCTATGCTTTTACTGAAACCAATTACAGATATTTTGTTTCCGCCGGTTTGCATCTGCTGCGGATGTTCTCTTACAGGCATGAATCGCCATATATGTTATTGGTGCGGTTACGATCGGTTTGAGCATGCCGCAACAAATGACGTTGAGATTATGCCCGACAGCGTTCTTTTCATCTGGGCAATGTGGCAGTTCGACAAGGGAGGGTTTATCCAGGAGCTGCTTCACAGCCTGAAATACAATCATTTAAGGGGGGTGGGTAACGAACTGGGTTACATTGCCGGAAGAACCTTTCTGGATCGAATGGACGCAGATACGCTTCAGTTTCTGGATGCGCGTAACCCGGTGTTGATACCGGTACCGCTTCATGCCGCAAAGCGAAGAAAGCGCGGCTACAATCAGGCTCGTGCACTTGCCGAGGGTCTTTCAGTATCTTTAAAGTGGGATCTTTGCGAGGCGGATGACGTGATCAGGATCCGTAAAACACGCACCCAGACGGGGCTTACCACCCTTCAAAGGGCAGACAACCTGAAAGGTGCATTTAAAATGACCAACAACCATTTGCTGGATGATGAGAACCGTTTTCCCATACTGGTAGATGATGTGATCACAACGGGGGCTACAACCTATGAGCTGGCATCGGCCATTTGCAGCAGCGGCGTGCGATGCGGTATTCTTGCCATAGCCCGTGCATGAGGTGTGATCTCAGTCGCCATAAGCCAATACAGGACTGAGCCAGCGCTCGACCTCTTCCACACTCATTCCTTTCCTGGCCGCATAATCCTCAACCTGGTCTTTCTTAATTTTTCCAAGGTTAAAATATTGTGCCTCCCGGTTGGCAAAATAGAGACCACAAACTGATGCAGAGGGTGCCATTGCGAGATGTTCGGTCAGGGTGATGCCTGTTTTTTCTTCAACAGAGAGCAGGTCGAAAAGTGTCGTTTTCTCTGTATGATCGGGCTGGGCGGGATAACCCGGAGCAGGGCGTATGCCTCTGTACTCTTCACGGATAAGCTGATCGTTATCCAGATCCTCAGCCGGGGAGTACCCCCAAAGACTTTTTCTTACTTTCTGATGAAGCATTTCCGCAAATGCTTCGGCAAAGCGATCGGCCAGAGCCTTCGCCAGAATGGCGTTATAATCATCGTGATCTGCCTCGTACTTCTTCACAAGTTCTGCAACGCCGTGCCCGGCTGTCACCGCAAAAGCTCCAAGATAATCGGGACGCCCCGAGCTTCTGGGCGCAACATAGTCAGAGAGCGCCTTGTTGGGCTGTCCGCTTCTTTTTTTGGACTGCTGCCGGAGCGTGTGGAATGTTGCCAAAACATCGTTCCTCTGCTGATTTTTGTAGATTTCAATATCATCTCCAGTCGAATTAGCCGGGAATAACCCCAGTACGCCATGAGCCTGAATCAGCTTTTTGCTGATCATCTCATCGAGGAGTGTGTTGGCGTCATCAAACAGTTTTCGGGCTTGTTCACCCGCTTTTTCATCCTGCAGAATATCCGGGAATTTGCCCTTCATTTCCCATGCAATGAAAAACGGTCCCCAGTCGATATAGCGCCGGAGCTTGTCGAGAGACATGTCTTTGAAAACGGTGATGCCCGGTTCGGCAGGCGGACAAATATCGGTCTGTTTCCAGTCGATCGCTGCACTGTTTTTCCTGGCATCTTCAAGGCTCAGGTAGGATTTTTTTCTTCCCCGGCTGCTGTACTGCTCACGGAGGTCATCGTATTCGCTGCTGATTTCATCCAGAAAACCGCTCTTAAGCGTCCTGGAAACGAGTCGGTTTACAACGGTAACGCTTCGTGATGCATCCAGCACATGAATTACGGGGTTGTCATAATTGGGTGCAATTTTCACGGCAGTATGCATTCGCGAAGTGGTTGCTCCGCCAATCAGAAGCGGTGTTTCAAATCCCTCGCGCTTCATTTCAGAAGCCACATGAACCATTTCGTCCAGCGAGGGGGTGATAAGACCGCTCAGGCCGATCACGTCCACATTATGTTCTCTGGCGGCTGCAAGAATTTTATCGGCCGGGTTCATCACCCCGATATCAATTACCTCATAGTTGTTGCAGCTCAGAACAACGCCCACAATATTTTTACCGATATCGTGAACATCGCCCTTCACCGTTGCAAGAAGCACTTTTGCCTTGGGTTCGGACCGGTTATTCTTATCCTTTTCAGCCTCGATGTAGGGTATTAGAACGGCAACGCCTTTTTTCATCACACGGGCGCTTTTTACCACCTGTGGCAGAAACATCTTGCCTGCACCAAAGAGGTCGCCCACTACATTCATCCCATCCATCATCGGTCCCTCAATCACCTCAATGGGCTGCGGGTATTTTTGACGGGCCTCTTCAACATCGTCTTCGATGTAGTCTACAATGCCTTTGATAAGAGCATGCTGAATACGCTCTTCAACGGTGCCATCGCGCCATGCGTCTTTTTTGACGGCCACATCATCTTCGTTCTGATCCTTTATTTTATCGGCGTACTGAATCAGACGTTCGGTTGCGTCATCCCTGCGGTTCAGCAGTACGTCCTCAACCAGTTCCTTCAGTTCCGGCTCAATCTCCTCGTATACCTCAAGCTGGCCCGCATTTACAATTCCCATATCGAGGCCTGCTTTTATCGCGTGATAGAGAAATGCGGCATGAATAGCTTCTCTGACCACATTGTTTCCGCGAAATGAAAATGAGATGTTGCTGACTCCACCGCTTACTTTGGCAAGCGGCAGGTTCTCCTTGATCCATTTAACAGTTTCAATAAAATCAACCGCATAGTTATTGTGTTCAGCCATGCCGGTGGCTACGGTTAAAATATTGGGATCCAGAATGATGTCCTGAGGCGGAAAACCCACCTCGTCAACAAGGATATCGTAGGCGCGCTTGCAGATCTCTTTACGGCGCCCGAGCGAGTCAGCCTGCCCTTTTTCGTCGAAAGCCATTACCACTACAGCAGCACCAAAGTCCAGAATTTTACGTGCCTGTTCCCTGAAAACCTCTTCGCCCTCTTTCAGACTGATGGAGTTGACTACGCTTTTTCCCTGTGTTGTTTTGAGGCCCGCAAGCAGAACATCCCATTTGGAACTGTCGACCATAAACGGGATGCGTGCAATATCGGGTTCGGCAGCCATCAGGTTAATAAAATCTTTCATCACCTCTTCCGAGTCCAAAAGCCCTTCATCCATATTTACATCAATGATCTGGGCGCCTCCCTCCACCTGATCACGAGCCACCGAAAGCGCCTCTTCATAATTCTCTTCCTTGATCAGTCTTTTAAATTTGGCCGATCCGGTGACGTTGGTTCGTTCGCCTACATTCACAAAATTTGTATCAGGCCGGACAACCAAAGGTTCAAGGCCGCTCAGACGCAGGTAGGGGTTAACATCCGGCCTTAGGCGCGGCTTATGGCTTTGCGCTTCGTTTGCGATGGCGCGGATGTGATCGGGGGTGGTACCGCAGCATCCACCCACAATGTTTACAAATCCTTCTTCTGCGTAACCTCTGAACTGTTTTGCCATATACTCAGGCGATTCACCGTATTCTCCCATTTCATCGGGCAAACCGGCATTCGGATAGAGACTTGTAAAACATGTAGCGTGCTTTGACAACTCCTGAATATATGGACGCATCTGTTTTGAGCCGAGAGCACAGTTCAGGCCAACACTCAAAAGCGGAGCTGCATGCTGAACGGAAATCCAGAAAGCTTCTGTGGTTTGTCCGGAGAGCGTGCGACCGCTCTGATCCACAATTGTGCCGGATATCATGATTGGAATCTGCTTTCCAATTGTTCGGCAGTGTTGATGAACCGCATAGATGGCAGCCTTGCAGTTCAGTGTGTCAAAAACTGTTTCGATAAGCAGAACATCCACTCCACCATCCACAAGGCCCCTGATTTGTTCCGTGTACGCGTTAACTAGGGTATCGAAGGTGATGGCGCGAAATCCGGGGTTCTCCACGTCCGGGGAGAGTGAGAGGGTTTTGTTGGTTGGGCCGATAGCACCTGCAACGAAACGGGGCTTATCCGGATCAGACCGTGTAAAACTGTCGGCGGCTTCCCTGGCTAGCCGTGCTGAAGCCCGGTTCAGCTCATAGGCCAGATGTCCCAGGTTGTAGTCGTCCTGAGAGATAGGGTTTGCGTTAAACGTATTGGTCTCAAGGATATCAGCTCCGGCGGAGAGAAAATCTTCGTGAATGGAGCGAATGATATCAGGCTGAGTTATGCTGAGAAGGTCATTATTTCCCTTTAGTTCTGATGAAAAGTCCTTAAATTCATCACCCCTGAAATCATTCTCATCGAGCGAGTGGCCCTGAATCATTGTACCCATGGCACCGTCCAGAACCAGAATTCGGTCCTGTAAAATTTTAAACAGAGGATGATTGAAACGCGACATCAGTAAAAAACCGTTAAGCAGATAGAATTATTTGCAAGACCGTAAAATCTGCATTTTTGATCAGAAAAACATCAAAAATGTAAGATAACGGCTTCTCATTATATCAATTACCAGTCCGCAACCGGAAAATGAAAGTTATTGAACATTACGAAAACTCAACCGAGCCTCTGATCTCATTTGAAATCATTCCGCCAAAACGCGGTGGCGCCGTTCAGGATGTGTTTAAATCGCTCGACAGAGTGGTTGAAGAGGTTAAGCCGCCTTTTATTGATGTAACCTACCACGCAGCGGAGGCGTATGTGGAGGAACTTCCCGACGGTACGCTCAAGAGAAGAGTCAGAAGAAAGCGGCCGGGCACAATTGGTCTGTGTGCAGCCATTCTGCACAGGTATGGCATTGACCCTGTTCCACATCTTATTTGCGAAGGTTTTACCAAGGAAGAGAGCGAAGACGCCCTGATCGAGCTGAATTATCTGGGCATTCACAATGTGCTTGCCATCCGTGGAGACAATACCGGCTCTCAGGTATCCCTGAACCTGAATGGTACGGTAAACAAATATGCGGTCGATCTGGTGAAACAGATCCGGAATATGAATCATGGCGACTACCTGGAAGATATCGTCAATGCAGAGCCCACCAACTTTTGCGTAGGCGTTGCCGGTTACCCCGAAAAGCATTTTGAGGCTCCAAATCTGGACTGGGATGTAAAAAAATTGAAGGATAAAGTGGATGCGGGAGCGGACTACGTGGTAACGCAGATGTTTTTTGATAATGCGGCATATTTTCAGTTTGTAGAAAAATGCCGTGAGAACGGTATTGACGTACCGATTATACCGGGCCTGAAAATTTTGTCTACAGAAAATCACCTCAAATCGCTGCCGAAGTATTTCTATCTCAATATACCCGATGAACTAACGGCGGAAGTGGATGCAAATCCCGCCAGCGTAAAGGATATCGGAACCGAATGGTCGTTGAATCAGTGCCAGGAGCTTCTGGATAACGGTGTTCCGGGAATACATTTTTATATCATGGGCGACCCTCAGCCGGCACTGAATGTAATAAGCGGCCTGAGAGGACGGTGACATTTCATTCTATATGTGCCAGATGTCGCCGAATTTAAATAAGAATGATGGTTCGATGGATACAAAGCCGTTTTATCTGACTGCTTTTGGTCTGATTGGCTGAGGTTGTGACAAACATTTCGAATTCGTACCCTTTTTCTGTTTTTTAATCGTTGAGGGTACATTGTTAAGCGCTTCATGCATTTATCAGTACTCAACTCATGTCAATTTTGGGAGTAATTTCATGAATATTCTGATCGCTGACAGCGGTGCCACAAAAACAGATTGGCTATTCTATGACGGACTTGAATTTATTCAAGTAAGAACACAGGGCCTCCATCCGGCAACCATCAGTGAACCAGACGACAGTATAGATATTCATGCCAAAGTAGGTCACCTGAATCCCGATAAGGTCATGTTTTACGGTACAGGCCTGGGTAATCCGGTATCGGATGAAATTATCCGAAGGTTTTTGGGAAATGTTTTTTCTGATTGCTCCATTGAAATTTATTCGGATCTGGAAGGGTCGGGACGTGCATTTTATGGTGATGGCAGCGGTGTTGTCTGTGTTTTGGGAACCGGATCGGTGTGCGCAAAAATTGAGAGCGGACAGATAATAAAAAAATCAGCATCCCTCGGATTTGCCATTGGTGATGAGGGAAGTGCCGCCGACCTGGGCAGAAGGCTGCTTAAAATGTACTACCGAAAGAGTGTTCCGGAAAATGTGGTCCGTTTTATAGGCGAACGCCTGGACGACCCGGATTATGGTGAGATGATGAACAGAATTTACACGCTATCCAAGCCCAACAGGGAACTGGCTGCTGTAGCGGGTACTGTTTTGGTAAAACCGTTTCCCGTTGAGCTGGAAACGATGCTCCGTAATGCCTTTTCAGATTTTATTACCAATCAGCTCTCAACACTGAATCTGTCGGGAGATGAAGAGATACGGTTTACCGGAAAGGTTGCAGACACACATTCCAGCCTTCTCAAACAGGTGATGAATAAAAATGGATTTTCAAGGGTAGACGTGACTCATCCGGTTATTGCCGCATGGAGAGACAGGCTTCGCAGCCATGAAGATTAAATACATTTACAATAGAATCTGAAAATTAGTTAAAGAAATCCATCTGTTTTGATACTTACAGACACGCACTGCCATCTCTATCTTGATCAGTTTCATGAAGATCTTCAGGAAGTTCTTGACAGATCGGCTGAAGCCGGCGTTTCACATATTTTCTTGCCGGCCATCGACTGGAGTTCCATATCCCAGATGGAGAGGCTGAATCATCCGGAGATAACGTTTTATAAAATGGCGGGTATCCATCCCTGCAGTGTGGAAGAGGTGTGGCCTGTTGATGAGGAAAAACTTTTTGAACTCTGCAGTCGCGACGACTTTTTGGGTGTGGGTGAGACGGGGCTGGATTATTATTGGAGTACGGGATTTGTAAAAGAACAGAAAGAGAGCCTTCGGTTGCATTGTGATGTAGCGAGGCAGACGGGGAAGCCTGTTGTACTGCACAACCGGGAGAGCACAAAAGATCTGCTCGATTTGATTGAAGATGAACAGGACGGGACGCTTTCGGGCGTATGGCACTGCTTTACGGGCACCCGTGATGAGGGAAAAAGGGCACTCGACCTGGGGCTCTATCTTGGCGTAGGAGGTGTATCTACTTTTAAAAATGCGGGAGTTGATAAAGTACTGGCCGAAATGCCTCTTAATCGTCTCATTCTTGAAACCGATGCTCCTTATCTCACACCCGCGCCCCACAGGGGAAAAAGAAATGAACCTTCATACATCAGGCTGATCGCTGAAAACCTGGCGGAACTAAAAGAAGTGAATCTGGACGAAATTGCGAAAGCAACTACAAAGAATGCGTTCGATCTGTTTGGCGTGGAGTAAGGGTTCGGCAGGGGTAGAAGGGGAAAGATGACCTAAGCAGATGCTTTTTTGAAACAATTCGGCCAATGTTTCAACTCAGTGCCGTTCTGTTTAAGTTAAAATGATTGAACGGGTCTAAGGTTCATTTCGGCGCACGTATAAAACACTGAGGCATGACATTTGAAATCATTTTCGTATTCCTGCTTCTGGGGATTGCCGTTTTCCTTTTTGTGACAAAATATGTCACCTACGACATTGTCGCGCTTATCATTATGGCTTCGCTCCTTTTGTCGGGAGTACTCAGCCTGCAGGAGGGATTGTCAGGTTTCAGCAATTCTGCGACGATCACCGTTGCATGTATGTTTATTCTGAGTGCGGGCGTGAAAAATACGGGTATACTGGAGCGCGTCGGCGAATACTTTGCCGACAAGATGGATCACAATTTTCATTTTTGGTTCTTCTGGCTGCTTCTTTGTGTAGCAGTTATATCGGCATTTATCAATAACACGGCCGCCGTGGCAATCTTTATTCCTGTAATGATGGGTATATCTGCCCGGATAGGGGTAAGCCCGTCCAAAATGCTGATACCGCTCTCATTTGCGGGTATGTTCGGCGGTGTAACTACTCTGATAGGCACCTCTACCAATATTCTGGTGAGCTCCATCGCTGCCGAACGTGCCCTTGATCCCATCGGCATGTTTGAGCTTACACCAATGGGGATCGTTTTTATGGCCGCTGGATTTCTTTTTCTGTTTACAATCGGTACCCGCATGATACCCTCCCGCAGAGATGCCAGTGAGCTTACCGAACAGTATGGAATGCAGGATTACCTGACGGATGTGCAGGTTATGGAAACATCTGATCTGATAGGCAAAAAACTGAATCACCAGAAGCTCACGGAGAAACTGGATCTGGATGTAATAAGAGTATTCAAAGAGAAAGGTGACAGTTCTGCACAAAGGGGAGACGTTTACATTGAGCCGGGTGATATAATGAGGGTACGAGGCAAAAGCTCGGATATTCAAAAACTTCAGTTACGTGAGGATCTCACCATCTTTACAAAAAAAACATGGGGGGATAAAGATCTTGAATACGGGGGGGATTTAATAGTTGAAGTGGTCATTGCACCTGAATCATCGCTTGTAAAGTCAAATCTTGACAGTTTTCCATTTGCAGATAAAATGGGAGCATTACCACTAGCTATACGCCAGCGGGGAGAACTAAAACACAATGATTTGAATGAGGTGATCCTGGAGGCAGGAGATTCACTCCTGCTCAGCATCAGTGCAGAGCGAATGGATGATTTGCAAAAGGATTCCGCCTTTATCATCGTATCCAAGAAGGAAACGCAAAAAACCGCATCCGGGAAAACCGTACAGGCGATCGCTATTCTGGCTGCAGTGGTAATAACTGCCGCACTGGGAATTTTCCCAATCGTTATAACAGCATTATCCGGAGCTGTGCTTATGATATTAACCGGATGCCTGAGAACAGAAGAAGCGTACAGGGCGATCAACTGGAAAGTAATCATGCTGCTTGCCGGTGTGCTGCCGCTAGGAACAGCTATGGATAAAACGGGTGCGGCACAGTGGATGGCTTCGGGTATGTTGGACGTACTCGCTGACTCCGGTCCGACCGTACTGCTCTCAGGGTTTTTCGGTTTAACGCTATTGGTTACATCGGTTATGTCGAACAATGCATCCGCAGCACTGCTTGCACCCATAGCCATTGAAGCGGCAGGCAGAATAGGGGTGTCACCCGAACCGCTACTCTATTCCGTGACATTTGCAGCCTCACTGAGCCTGATTACTCCGTTTGGTTATCAGACAAACACCATGATTTTTGGCCCCGGACATTATGAAATCAAGGATTTTTTAAAAATAGGAACTGTACTGAACCTCATTTTCTGGGTATTGGCTACATTGCTGATCCCCGTAATCTGGCCATTCTGAAGAGTACGTCGAGTTCAGCCGAAAAGCCTTCTGGGGCAATGAGGGTATAGGCTTTTTCGCTTGTCATAATCCCGATTTGATTCCTGCAAAATTTTTGGGAATATAAGTCCGCTAACAATCACGTAAACTAACCTGATGGTGATGGATAAAAAGGACCAGGATACAGCGATTTCAACCGATAATTTGGGAAGGGTAATATTTCTCTCCACTGTTGCCGCAATAGGCGGGTTTCTTTTTGGGTTTGACAGCGGTGTAATCAACGGAACTGTAAATGCACTGCAGCTCGCGTTTGATTCGGATGCGGTTGGAACCGGTTTTAATGTGGCTTCAATGCTTCTCGGTTGTGCGGTTGGAGCATTTTTCGCCGGAACCCTATCTGATAAATTTGGCCGTAAGCCTGTTTTGTTATCTACCGCGATTGGTTTTTTGATCAGTGCATATGGATCAGGGGCCGCCACGTCTTCCGAGATATTTGTAGCTGCCAGGATTCTTGGCGGACTCGCATTGGGCGCTTCCAGTATTATCGTGCCCGCTTATATCAGTGAAATTGCCCCTCCTAAAATACGGGGTGCACTCACCACACTGATGCAGCTGATGATTGTGATCGGCCTTTTTGTGGCTTTCTTAAGTAATTACGCCATTGCGGGCAGTGCAGGCGGCGCCAGCGAAACATTCTGGGGCGGTTCCCAGGCGTGGCAATGGATGTTCTGGGTAGAGATGTTTCCTGCAGCCATCTTCTTCACAGGGCTTCTGATGATACCTGAGTCTCCGCGGTACCTGGTGGCAGCCGGTAAAATTGATGCCGCAAGAGATGTTCTGACCAGCCTTTCGGACGTAAACGACGCAAATGCAAAAATTGAAGATATTCAGTCTACACTTGAGAAAGGCCATAAACCGCGTCTTTCCGACATTATTTCCAAAAAAACAGGACGAATTCACCCTATTATCTGGGTTGGTATAGGGATTACCACACTACAGCAGTTTACCGGAATAAATGTGGTTTTTTATTATGGTGCCACACTCTGGCAGGCTGCAGGTTTTACAGAAGAAAATGCACTCCTGCAGAACGTGATAAGCGGGTCGGTGAACGTTATTTTTACATTTGTGGCTATTGCATTGGTGGATAAAGTAGGCCGTAAACCGCTGCTTTCGATCGGAGCACTGGGTCAGGCCGTAATGCTTGGCAGCCTGGCGCTTATTTTCGGTACGGCCCAGGTATCGGCCGGCGGCGACCTGATACTGGATGAACAGATGGGGCTTTATGCACTTCTCTCAGCCAATGCGTATATCGCGTTTTTTGCCTTCACATGGGGACCAATTATGTGGGTAATGCTGGGCGAGATGTTTCCCAATCAGTTTCGCGGAGCCGCTTTGGCCGTATGCGGACTTATACACTGGACGTCCAATTTTACCATCACGATGACATTTCCCATTCTTCTGGCAAGCATCGGACTCGGTCTTTCGTACGGGATATATGCCGGTTTCGGAGTACTCGCCTTCTTCTTTGTGCGAAGTTTCGTAAAAGAGACCAAGGGCAGAACCCTGGAGGACATGTCGAGGGATGTGGAGTAAAATCCTGAGCCTTTTCACAGGATGATATTGCTTCATCCGCTGAGCTGAAGGTTTGGGATTTTGAATCTGGACCCGGACTAACCCCCTGTCCTCCTCTCTGTGAACAGAGGGGGGATCACATGAACTGGGTCAGGGGTAAGATCGGAATTGCTGAATAAAATCAATTCGATATTGCGCTAACTCTATTCTGCAGAAAGAGAGCCGATTCTGTGGGATACACCAGGTGAAGCAAGGGCCCCCATTAGGTGCAGCTCCACAATCAGCGCAGAGATGAAGCCGTGTTCATAGCATCAAATCCATTCAGAAGACCGCCCGCTTTTCCCGCAACGATGGGGCAGGTGTGTGAGCTAAAAAACAGGGCGTGAGTTCTGAGTTAACCCGTACTCTGCATGGCTGCCGCAACACCGTTAATGCTCAGAAACAAGGCTTGTTTGAGTTCCTTTTGGTACTCCGTGTCTGATGAACTTTCCCATCTGTCGAGCAGCTCTGCCTGAATGACATTCAGCGGATAGGTGAATACATTTCTGAAAGCTATGGAGTTTTGTATAACCTTTCTGCTGTCTAGAATCTCTTTTTGACCGGTTATATCCAGTATAATTTTTTTCGATTTTCGGAAATCCTCCAGAATTATTTCGTGAATGCGGCTATCCGTGTTTGAATTATATAGCTCGGTAGTGAGAATATGAGTGCGCGCCATTTCCCGTTGCGCATTATCAACGATGGTTCCGAAAAAGCTCCATTCGCGGTACCATTTCTGCATCAGTTCCAGGGCATCCTGGTGATCCTCCAGAACGGGCTCCAGTGCGGTGCCTAACCCGTACCATCCGGGTACATTATACCGTACCTGTGTCCAGCCGAAAACCCATGGAATTGCGCGCAGATTTTCGAACTGCAGACCGTTTTTCCCGCCGCGGGATACGGGCCTTGACGCAATCGGGAGGTTTCCGATATGTTCAACGGGTGTGATCTTTTTAAACCAGGGCCAGAACCTATCATCATCAATCAGGCTCCTGTAGGCAGTCATGGAGCCTTCCGATATGCGATCCATGATCTCTTCTGTGCGATCGCCCTCCACGATTGGTTTTTGTCCCTCACCAGCCGTTACCCTTGAGACGGCATTCACTATTTGTTCGAGATGGCGCCGCGTTATTTCGGGCAGGGAGTAGCGGAAAGAAATGATTTCGCCCTGTTCCGTGAAGCGGATACGTCCGTTGTTGCTGATCGAGGGCAGTCCAAGTATGGCACGGTTTGAGCGACCTCCGCCGCGACCTACCGACCCGCCTCTTCCGTGAAAGAGCCTGAAGTCTACATCCAGCTCCCGAAGTGTTTTGCCAAGCTCAAGCTGTGCTTTCTGCAGTGCCCAATTGGCCATCCAGTAGCCCCCGTCTTTATTGCTGTCGGAGTAGCCCAGCATAATTTCCTGAAAGTTGTTACGGGCCTTCACCTGCTCCTTGTAGATTGGGTTCGTCAGAATGCGCTGCATCTGATCAGAACTTTTTTCAAGATCTCCGATCGTCTCAAAGAGCGGTACCACATCGATTTTACTTTCCACCCTGTTATCTTTGCCAAGACGCCAGAGCCCCGTCTCTTTAGCCAGCAGCACAACTTCGAGCATATCGCTCACGCCATGGGTCATACTGATAATGTAGCTTCCAAATGAATTTTCATCCAGCTCAAGGAGCCTGTTGATTAACCGGAAAACTTGTATGATCTCCTCTGTGGATTCCGAGAGAGACGCGCTGAAAGGAACAAGCGGTCTTGGGTTACGTAGTTCTTTCATAAGAAGATCCACTTTCTTCTCTTCGTCAAGCGACGCATAGTCGCCATGCACATTGGCCGTCTCCAGAAGTTCAGCCACAGCTTCTTCGTGACGTCCGCTGTGTTGACGAATATCCATTGCGGCCAGGTGAAAACCGAATGTATGGACGCGAATTCTCAGGTCATTGAATTCACCGAATCGCGCAACATCTTCCAAACCGCTTTCAGTGAGTGAATCGGCTATAAGGGTGAGGTCATTTTCAAAATCAGACGCCCTGTAGACTGCAGAGTCGATCACCTCCTGTTCGGTACCGTCCAGAGCCTCATACATCTTCTCAAGCCGTCGCATAATATGTGAAATCTTGCGCCGGTAAGGTTCATTTTTATAGTGTCTTTTGTATACGGTGCTAAGCGGAACCTCTTTTTCATCCTTTTCCAGGGAACTGACCAGGGCCTCGGGTACATCCACAAAATTGCGCGAAACCGATAGATAACGCCTGATCATGCGCAGATCTTTCAGATAGGTGCTGATGGCAACCCTTCGGTGCTGGACAATGGTATCCCAGGTAACGTCTCTTGTTACATTTGGGTTGCCGTCCCTGTCGCTGCCTATCCAGGACCGATAGCGAAGAATCGTGGGAAGGTCGGGTGTTTTGCCATACTGCTGGGTGAATGCCGAGCGTATATCGTCATACAGACGGGGAACTGTTTTCCATATCGAATTTCTGAAGAAATAGAGACCGTTTTCAACCTCATCATGCACCGTGAGACGTTCGGATCTGACTTCATCTGTAGAGATAAGAAGTGCGATTTCATTCAGGATGTGCTGAATGAGCGCCTCCCGCTCAATGGGCGTCAGATTCTCCCTGTGAATCTTCCCGATGCCGGATGTGATCTCTTCCTGTTTATAAAGAATACTGCGCCGGCGCGCTTCGGTGGGGTGGGCAGTTATGGTTGGCTGTATGTCGAGACTTCTGAAAAGTTTGAGTGCGTCATCATAACTCATGCCTTTCTCCTTGAAATAGCGGAGAGCATCGGAAATGCTTTCAGACCTTGGGTTATTAATGTCAATATCCTTCGCCCGTTCGCGGTTTACGCGAATGATTTCGTGCTGCTCCAGCGAATTTACAAGATGGAAGAAAATTGTGGTAAGACGAAGAAGTGACATGACCTCATCAAGTCCCATTTCTGAGATCTTCTTCTGCAGCTCACTGTTGGCATGGCCGCCCCTTTCAGCGAAGGCCCTTGCAGAGAGTTCCGGAAGCCGGGCCGAGAGTTCCTGAAGGCGAAGGTCGCCTCTATGCTCAAGCTGTTTTTCAAGCAGGCCGGTTAGTGAAATGAGCTTTTGAGTGAGGGGTTCTGCAATATTTGCTTTTTCAGCGTAATGCTGAATCGTTGCTTTCCAGGTCATAAGTGGGATCAGGATAGTTTTTAAAAATGAACGCAGCCCTAAAATGACTGAATCCGTAATGTATGGGTTTTACAGGTTTTATAGTATGTTGGAAATGGGATTTAAGGCTGTTATCTGCCGCTATTTTGGAAAAAGCGCTTGTTCATCGTGAAATACGGGCCTTTCATCGAATAAATTTTTGGATAGGCGGATATTGACGGATACTTGCACTGAACCCAAATGAAACTTTCGTACCATGAAAATAACAACACATCACCTGTTGATGACTTTATCCGCGGCAGCCTTGTTGATTCTGACAGGTTGCGGAATTCCGTCTGTTCACCCCCTTTACGAGCAGGAAGATCTGATAGTTGACGAGAATCTGACCGGTACATGGGAAAATGAAAGCGGAGAAACCCGTTACGCCGTAATGACGGTGACGGATCTGAAAAAGAAACTTGAGCAAACGAATGAGGATATGGTTCTGCCCTATGATCCGGTGGTGGTCGACGATATGGAAATTTCGATGGATGACAACGTGCTGGGCCTGCTGGAAGGGTTGGAGGAGAAGGGTTTGGGAAATATTTATCTTGTCCAGAACCTTGGAAAGCCTGAAAATGTGTACCTGGCTGGATTGATTGAACTGAATAGCGGATACTACATTGATTTTACGGTTATAGATGTCGGTGCGGATGTGTTCAGATTCCCGGTCCATATCTTTATGAAAGCAACCGTTGAAAATGATGAAATCAGATTTGATTCGTTCAGCGAAGAATGGCTGATGGGGTTGATCAAAAACCGCCAGGTGCGGATAAACTATGAGATGACAGATTTCGAAAGATTTTTGCTCACAGCCGGTACCGATGAACTTCAAAAATTTGTCGGGAAGTATGGCGATATGAGTGAGGATGAAGGAATTTACGGAAACAGTTTCACCTACAGGAAAGTCAGTGCTGATGCAGAGTTCATCTATGATTCCGGTGAAGCTGAATAGCAGAAAGACGTGAACAGAAATTCATATGACATACTGAAAGTACCCGGCAGACGCTGGATTGAATATATCCTTTTCTGGATGATCTCAATCTGGTTTCTGTCGTCATACTTTTCCATGGGGGATCAGATTCAACGAATAGATCTGATCTACACTCTTTTATTTCACATCAGCATCTGGTTCGGGGTAACAGTGAACAGCTTTGTGCTGATTCCTCGGTTTCTGGCAAACCGGAAAAATCTCACATACATCGTTTTGTTTGTGCTGCTTCTGGAGGCCTGTATACGCCTCAATCAGTTTACGTTCAACTGGCTCTCGGATATCCTGTTTCCTGACTACTTCTTCATTTCCTACTATGAGAGAGTGGATCTGTTCTATTTCATGATCGCCTATCTTGGCATTACATCCCTGATCCAGTTCTCGCGCAGCTGGTTTCGTGAATCGGACGACAGGCGCCGGCTTGCACAGATCAAACAGGAGAAAACACGTCATGAACTTCAGGCACTGCGAAGCCAGGTGCAGCCGCATTTTCTGTTCAACAGCCTGAATACTATCTACGGATTTATCCGCAGGCAGTCGCCCAGGGCAGAGGAAGCGGTTCTGAAACTATCTGAGCTTTTGCGGTACACAATCAGGCAAAGCGAACGGGAAAAGGTACCCCTTGAAGAGGAGATTGGATACCTGTCGGATTACATTGGACTGCAGAAAATGCGACTCAATCAACCCGATAAGGTTCACTTTACGATATCGGGCGATGTTGATAATGTAATGATCATTCCCCTGCTGCTTATCGTATTTGTGGAAAATGGGTTTAAGTATGCAGATCTTGAATCGGGCGATCCGCTTGCGATCTCACTGACGGTGGAGGATAATGTGATACAGTTTACCATGAAAAACCGCATTGCCAATGATATTACTGCGGGAGACCCTGAGGAACAAGGCAATGGGACCGGGATTCAGAATGCGCGAAAACGGCTGGAGCTTCATTACCCCGATCGATACCGGCTTGATATCCGAACAGACAAGGAGTTGAATACCTACAACCTCGAACTGATCATAGAAACAGAGAAATCGTGACCTGTCTCATTGTAGATGACGAACCTGTAGCCCGGGAAATCCTGGAAAACTACATTGCTGATACACCGGGGCTGACACTTCTGGCAAGCTGCAGCTCTGGAATGAGTGCGTTTCAGCTTCTCAAGACAGAACACCCTGACATTCTCTTTCTGGATGTTAAGATGCCGGGCCTGAGCGGGATGGAGCTGCTTCGCACGCTGGAAAAACCTCCGGTGGTAATTCTTACAACGGCATATCCCGACTACGCACTGGAGGGCTATGACCTGAGCGTGACCGACTATCTTCTGAAGCCCTTCTCATTTGAGAGATTTTTGAAAGCGGTGCAAAAGGCGGAGAATAAACTGACCGGCAGCAGTGATACGGAAAATGTGCTCATGATCAGGGCAGATAAAAAAACATGGCCTGTGAAGATGGCTGATATTTTGCTCGTTGAATCTGCCGGTGATTATGTAACCATCCATACAAAAGAGCGGAAAATCACGGCTCACGGTACATTGAAGCAAATGGAAGATCAGCTTTCGCCCAATTTCCAGAGAGTTCATAAATCCTGGATTGTTTCAAGAAACGCCATTGAGTACATGGAAGGAAATACACTGATGGTTCACGGATTTCAGATCCCCATCGGAAAAACCTACAGGGAACCGGTCCGGGATTGGATGCAGGGAATCTAACGAATGGGAGAGGCTTCTGGCAGTGTCTTTTTTAAATGAAAGAGTTCATTCCCGGAGCTCTTCGCAGGTCTCGGATAATGCCTCAATATCTTCAACTGTGAGCTGAAGGGGAGTGGTATGCTGATATTCGGCTCTGTAGTACATTACGGAAAGCCGGTTTTCAACATGCGGAATGCCAAGGGCGTGTCCGAATTCATGAGCCAGTACCAGTTTGAGCTGTTCCGGATCATCGAATTGATAGATATTGATTTTAGGACGGTCCGCAATATTGGTGTAGGACCCTTTTTTAAATGCAGTCCAGGTTCCAAGCAGCCTGTTTTGCCGGTAGATCAGCTCATTGATATGGTCTGCAAGATCATTAAGCTCATCGGCCAGATCAGTGAGTCTTTGTTCTTCACTTTCTGCGTTCCGGCCGGCTTCTTCAAGAACGGGCCGTATTCTTTCTGCCTCCGATTTGTACTGATCAAGCCGTTCCTGCTCTCTGGCACTGCGGGCACCGGATACCTGTACTCTTGCAAGAGACTCATTGTATAGCTCAATCGCACGATTATATCGGGTAAGCTGACTATGGTACCGGTTCAGCGCCTGTCGATATGTGGCCATTTGATTTCTGTAGGAAACCTGTTTGGGAAAAAATGTTTGCCTGAGCACCCTGATCGAATCGGCAAGCTGGTCTTCCTCGTCAAATTGGCTTTGCTGTGAACTGTAAATCAGGTGAATGGTGAGAATGCTGTCGGCTTGAAGGGGTGTGAAGCTGAACAAATCACGTCCCGCAGCATCCGACCAGAGCCCGGTTACCTCTTCCACTATACCGGTGAGCTCATTTTTCGATAAACCAAACCGCTCATCAACCGAACCAATGGTCCATTCGACTGCCTCTCCACAGCTTCCGGCAGCCGGGTTTTGATTCAGACCCTGGCCTTTAGCAGAACTGAAAAGAAAAATCCAGATAAGAGCTGAAAGGTAAAAGCTGGTTTCAGGTTTCATGATTATGCTTTAGATCGAAGAACTCAATAACGGCGTTTTTTTACTTTTTCAGATAAAAGGAGTGTACAAAAAGGTTCACTGTTTCAGATAACGGTTCTTTTTAAAAGTTATTGATTCAAAAACCGCTTAATTTGTTCCAGTTCGGCACGGTAAACCCTGTTTGCAGGATCAAGGTCTGCGGCCTGCCTGTAGTAGTCTGCAGCCTCGCGCATGCGCTTATCTATCTCTTCATTCAGCCTCATAGCTTCCTCTTCATCGATGGTTAGCAATCGAATCTCCTCAAGAAATGAAGCAATGTTCACATTAATCCGACCCGACAGGGCATAACTTTCAGTGTGATCGGGATCGTTGTTTATGGCCACGGTAAGATCGCGGGATGCCTGGTCCGTGAGTTGATAAGCCTCGTTCAGTACCATGCTCTTTTCATCGGTGAGCCGGTCTTTTTCGCCCTGAATTTCTTTCAGTTCCTCAGCATCCGTGGTCCCGAAGCGGCGCATGTCAAGGTCCCATATCATTTCTTGTAAAACGGTTGCCCGTTCAAAAAGATCCATGGCCGTTCCTGTAACCCCGAGTGCCCGTGCATACCTGTATCGGGGTTCTTCAGGGTAGGTTTCAATGAGCCGGTCAAGAGAACCGGATGACACAGATTGTCCGGGATCATCCATTGAGATTTCCAGATCCGCAAGGTACTCAAGAAATATCGGTTCCTCCGGGTAGAGGGTATTGGCGTCAAGGGCAGTGATGCGTGCAAGATTCCGCTGATCCGTGAGCATATACAATCTTATCAGCAGATCATAAAGGCCAATCCCTGCATCTGTCGGTTGGGAACGCTCAAAAGCAACTTCAGCGGCAGAGAGAGCTGATTCAGCATTGCCGGACTGCAGTCGCGCATAGGCAAGATTCAGCCAAGAAGTGCTGCTGTCGGGCATAATAATTGCAGCATTGGTAAAATGATTGATAGCTGTGTGTAATGAATCATCGGGTATGTTTTCCGGACTTTCCAGGTAACGGTTATAGATTTCTGCACCCCGGTTGTTTTCCGCAGCAAAATAGATGGCCGGTATATCCCTTAGGTGGTCGGCCACACCCTGAGGCATACGGCTGCTGCTGTAGTAACTTTGAATACCCTGCATTACGAGAACCATCCGGCGATAGAGATTTGAACGCTGAAGCGGGTCATCCAGCTGCATTGCAAAATCGCCGTATTTCAAAACTCTGTTAAGCAGTTCAATTGCCTCACTGTCTGACTCAATAAATATATCCGGAGCCTGAATCCGTACCGGATCAACGTGGGTAACCGGAAAATCCAAACGTATCAGTGTTCCGCCGTTTCCCGATATCCATACCGTTCCGGACTCCAGAGCATGTATATCCAGTAAGTCTGCATCGATACCGGTTTCGATTTTTTCCCAGTTTTTTCCGCCGTCGCTTGTCTGCCAGAGCCCACCGTTTTGCGCAGATGCCCATCCCGTCCGGTCATTCAGGAAAGAGAGTGCCGTAAAGCCGGCGGATTCAGATCGCTCGAAAAGCTCATAATCCTGTTGAGTGACTTCAATTCGCTGTATAAAGGTTCCGGAATCATCTGCTGCAATTGCATATCCGGCATCTGAACCGGTCATAAACAAAGAATGGAGTTCAGCTTCGTGCGATGTAACGGAGTTCAGGCGCATCCATGTCTGCCCGCCATCGCGGCTGTTCCATACGGCGCCGCAGGCCGTAAAAAACCCGGTATCGGGATCGGTAAAATGCAATGATCGTATAGTACAGGCTTCCGGAAGAACCGTATTTCTCTGCCAGGTGAGCCCGCTGTTTTCAGAAGCGTAAAACCACTGTGCCGGTCCGCCACCAGCCTGAACGCGGTTTAAACCACTGGAATAAAGTGTGTGGATATGTCGCGCACCCGTCGAACCCGGTCTGTAATCGGCCCAGTTTCGACCGGCATTGTTGGTAAATAACAGTATTTCACCGCCGCCGGCAATCCATCCGGTCTGGTGATCAAAGAATGAGATCTCAAAAAAAGAATCGGAATACTGGGTTTGTATCTGTTCCCAGTTCGAGCCGCCGTCGCTGGTTCTCAGGATCGTACCGGCTTCCCCCACAGCCCAGCCGTGCAGCTGGTCTGAAAAATAAACCGCATATAAATCTTTGGTACTGCCGCTTTCGATTATGGACAGCGACTGTGCGAGGCATGGCTGACTTGATGAAAAGCCAAAGAGCCCAAACAGGACAAGTGCAAAAATGGGGACATATCTCATGGCAGCTGTGTATACATGGAATGCTAACAGATCGGAACAAATTTTCAAAACCCGTTTCTTTCACGGCATGGTTCACCTTGCATTTTGCACAAAAGATAAACAAAACACTGTTTTGATATTGTTTACCTGTTTCCATTTTCAATACGGTTTGATTACATTTTTTATATGATTCGTTTAGCAACATACCGTCAGCTTATCTTGTGGTCTCTCCTGATGACTGCGTTCCTGATCTCGTGTATGCCGCAAATGTCTGTATTTAATGAAGCGGCATACAGACAGGCCGTGGAACTTAAAGTTGCGTCATTGAATTTGCTGGACAAAGCATCTACGCCTTATGCAGAAAACAGGGAGCAGGTTGAGACATTGAAACTGGAGCTGCTGAAAGCCTGGGAATATGCAAAGGGCAGGCCGGACAATGAGACAAGTGCAGAGCAGTGGGAAATACTTATTGATCCGGAGCGTAACCGACTGGGTAATTTTTTTGTGAGGTGGGAGGAGAGGGAAAGGCTGTCACCGGCCATCGTACGAGAATACAGACTCATTATCTCTGATACGTTCGATATGATTATTTCACTGGAAAGCGGGAAATTAAAGCCGGAGGAAGTCATTCAGCAGTCTCCGGTGATACAGTAACGCCGTTTTTTTGCATTTCAGCGTGAACCGAATCCCATTGCCTTGCGAAGGAGAGGATGTTTACAAGCAGATACAATATCTATCCGGAAAATGAGACCCGGGTACTGCGATTACAGAAAGTAAACGGCTGCAAAGATTAAAAATCCAAGCAGAACAAAGCTCATTACCACCTCCATGGCCGGGCTGTAGCCGGCGGCACGGTTCTCTTTTGAGGTGAATGGGTTGAGCCAGGTCATTGGGTTTTTGAACTGCTCAGAAAGGAATCGCGCAATTCCCAGAACGGTATCCTCAAACCAGCCATATACCGCATTGGGTACGTTTACAAAAAGTTTGCGGACGGTGGGAGCCGGTTTTCTGTAGAACCAATCGGTATCGAGCGCAATTTTGGGATCGCCTTCCAGCTTCTTGCGAAGAATCCAGAATCCGATATAGGTAAACACCAAAATCTGAATCATCTCCACCAGATGGTAGATGGTGTAGGGCTTGTACTCAACCGGGTAGGGCAGATACTGGTAGAGGAGTGCCGGGTAAACACCGAACAGTGTGCAAAAGAAGGCACCGATACCCATCGCAACCAGCATGTTGAACGGTATGGGTCCTACCGTGATGTCACTTTTCGACTCACCGAACCAGGTGAAGTAGGGAAGCTTAAGACCCGTATGTAAGAAGGTACCCACCGAAGCGAGGATCAGCAGCAGCATCACGACCTCCAGGTGCGCTTCGCCGGCGGAACTCACCACCATCGACTTACTGATAAATCCGTTAAACAGCGGGAAACCGGAGATCGAGAAAGCTCCGATCATGTAGAGAAAAACCACCGCTTTCATTTTGGATGCGAATCCGCCAAGCTCCGTAAGTTTGCTCTTGCCGGTTGAATAGAGAACCGCACCGGCCCCCATAAACAGCAGTGATTTGTACAATATATGGCTGAATGCGTGGGCTGTGGTGCCATTTAAAGCCATTTCAGTTCCGATACCCACACCGGCCACCATATATCCAACCTGCGAAATAATGTGATAGGCAAGGATTTGACGGATATCGTTCGCCAGTACCGCATACACCACACCGTATAGCGCCATGGCCACTCCAAACCAGATCAGAATATCCCAGCCGGGGAAAACCCGCACGAGAACATAGACGGCCGACTTGGTTGTAAACGCACTCATGAATACCGCGCCTGTAACGGTGGCCTTGGGATAGGCATCGGCCAGCCATGCATGAAGCGGTGGTATGGCGGAGTTGATGGCCACGCCAAGAAGAATCAGAACGGATGAAAACGTATATGCATCGGGCAGGCTTTCAACGGTTATGGAACCGGTCTGGCTGATATGCCACAGTATGCCGCTGAAAAGGAGGCCGCCCCCGAAAATATGAACCAGCAGATAGCGGAGTCCCGCTTCGTTGGTCTCCTGCGTGCGTCGGGCCCAGATCAAATAGGTGGAGCTGACGGCCATCAGCTCCCAGAAAATAAACAGGGAAAACCAGTCGCCGGCAAATGTGACCCCAAGCGCTCCTCCACCGTAAACAAGCGCCGAAGTTTGCTGGCCAAGATCTTTCAGGTGAAAGGCGTAAATGCCTCCTATCACGGCAATCATTGCGAATATGGTGCCGAAGATACGGCTGAGCGAATCCACAAAAACCGGTGTGAGCTCATAACTGCCGAAAGGAACGGTAAGCGAGTAACCGTCGGGCAGCTGCCACAGTACTCCCAGGGCCGCCAGCGGGAAGAGCAGGAACGCCGGGGAGCGCAGCTTTTCGGGGATCAGAGGGAGGACAAAGGCTCCCAAAATGACAATTACAGCCGGCATGAGAAGCAAATCAACGATCATAATACTCCTCGCTTCTGAAGATGAACAGTTTGCCCAGCCACTTGCTTACATAAATGATCACAACGCAGCTTAAAAACCCCCAATAGATATAAAATCCGGGTATGGCGTTCCACCAGTGTGAATCGTAATCGGCCAGGAATACAAACTCCAGAACCAGGCTGATCACGGTCAGAATGCCGAGTGCTATCCAGTGCCAGGTTTTCATATAAATATCGGATTCATGTGTTTCGGTATCGTTTCCGGATGGCCTAGCCTCCGGTAAAAAGTGTTGCGGCTATTGCGCTTGCCAGGTCAAAAAAGTTGAAAAAGAGATTCGGGAAGATCCCGAACAGAATCGAAAGTACCGCCGTTGCGAAAAGGGGCACCACCATAAAAGGGGATGCCTCACCATAATTTTCGAGTCCCTCGCCTTTGCGGAAATACGCGCGCTGGATGATCGGGAAGAAATAACCGATGTTCAGCAGGCCGCTAACCACAAGAATAAGTAGCGGAATAATCATGTCTCCTTCAAGGGAACCGAGCGCCAGGTACCATTTGCTTACAAATCCGTTAATTGGAGGTACGCCGGCAAGCCCCATCGATCCGATGGTAAACGCAGCCATGGTCCAGGGCATCACTTTTGCAATACCGTTCAGCTCGCTGATGTTCTCTTTATGGAGGTTTACATAGATTGCTCCGGCGCAAAAGAAGAGGGTGATTTTCATTGTGGCGTGTGCCGCAATGTGCATAATGCCTCCCTGCATCCCCAGAGGTGTGATCAGCGCTACGCCGAGAACGATGTAGGACAGGTGGCCCACGGTTGAATAGGCCAGCCGGCGCTTCAGGTTATCCTGTGCAAAAGCAAGGAGTGACGCAATAATGATGGTCGCTCCGGCCAGTACAATCAGAATATCGTTCAGGCCATATGCCAGCATCACGTCGGTGCCAATCACAAAGCCGACGACCCGTATTACGGCAAACACACCCGATTTCACCACGGCTACGGCGTGCAGCAATGCACTTACCGGTGTGGGAGCGGCCATAGCGGAGGGCAGCCAGCTGTGAATCGGCATAATGCCCGCTTTCACGCCCACCGCACCCAGGAAAAGTATAAAAATGACCAGCATGGCTGAGTGGGGGATATCCGTGTTGTTGAAGAGTCCGCCCGGGGTAAAGTCAAGGCTCCCTGTATAGGTGTACACCATTCCGGATGCAGCTATTAGCAGTAGTCCGGCGGTAAGGGTGTATGCGAGATATTTTCGTCCCGCATTGATCGCTTTGCTATTCTCCTTGTGAATCACAAGGGGATAGGTGGCCAGCGTCAGCATTTCATAGAAAAGAATAAACGTGAGAAGGTTGGCTGAAAAAGCGATGCCTATTGTAGCGGACAGACACACTGCAAAACTGGCAAAATACCGGGTTTGCTTGTGTTCGCCCGCTCCGCGTACGTAACCGATGGAGTAGAAGGATGTGAATATCCACAATCCGGATGCAATCACCGCAAAGAACACACCCAGCGGATCGGCTTTCAGTGCAAGCGGCAATCCCGGCGCCAGGTCCAGGATATGCAGCTCAACCGAACTGCCCTCAATGGCTCCGGGGAGCAGTGTAAGCACCAACCCGAATTTGACGACGGCCGCCAGGATGGTCCAGAATTCCCGCAGGTTTGGTTTCTCCGAACTCAGCAGAATCGGGACCACCGCAACCAGCGATACCAGAATTGCCATCAAAGGAACAAGAGAAAGATCCATCGGTTATGTTTAGGAATTACAAATTTTTGTTAGTTGTCAAATGTCAGTTGTCTGTTGTCAATTGGACACTGTATACTCCATTCAATACGCACGCTTCATCCTATTCAGAACAAGGCGCTACATCGGGAAGACTCCCAAAAGGATTCCAACGATGGCCGCATTTGCAAAGCCAATCACAAACAGGCTGACAGCCAGCACGGAGGTGGGTATCAGCATGGATGCTTTCGGCTCGTTATAGGATCCGCCGGAAGGTTGTTTCTGCTCCTTCGACGGATTCATCATATATACTTTTTCAAGAATGCGGAAGAAATAGACCGCATTAAGCAGTGAACTCACAAGTATCACTGCAAGGAACAGCCAGTTGCTGTTGTCGATGGTTCCAAGCGCCAGGTACCACTTGCTGAAGAATCCCGCAAGCGGAGGGAGGCCCACCATCGATATGGCGCCAATCGAAAAGGCCGCCATGGTCCAGGGATATTTTTTCCGGTAGCTGTCATTGAATAGGCTGATATCGGAATGACCCTCTTTCACCCGAAGATGACCGCTCACCATGAAAAGACAGGCTTTCATGACGGCGTGGTTCAGCACATGAAGCAGGGCGCCTGCGAATCCCCATGGATTGGCCAGGCTGAGGCCCATAATAATATATCCGATCTGTGATACCGAGCTGTAAGCCAGCATCCTCTTCATTTCCGTTTGCGCAATGGCCATGACAGAACCATACAGTATGCCTACACATGCCAGAACACCCACTACATAGGAGACAGGAGCAAACGCATCGGTAAGCTCGATGCCGAAAAGCCAGAGCATAATTCTGAACAGAATGTAGGCTCCGACCTTTGTTCCGATGGGTGCAATTAGTGCAGTGGAGCTTGTAGCGGCATAGGTGTAGGAGTCGGGCAACCAGCCATGCATGGGGAAAAGGGCTGCCTTCACACCGATCCCCACAATCATCAGTATCAGGGCGGCAAATGCGGCCGAGCTGTCTATGAACATCGGGAGCATGGCGGTCATGTCAATAATATTGAGCGTACCTGTAACCGTGTATAGAAACCCGACACCAAGCAAATAAAGCGTGCCGCCGGTGGTTCCGATAATGAGGTAGCGAAATGCCGCAAAAGGGGCCGGTTTGTCTCCGATGGAAATCAGCGCATACGACGACAGGGAGGAGATTTCCAGAAATACATAAAGATTGAAAAGGTCACCGGTCATCAGCATCCCGTTAAAACCGAGCAGCATAAGCATCGAAAGGGCAAAATAGGGCATCACCTTGTCGGGAAATTCAATTCTGGAAATTTCCCTGGAGTAGATCAGTACAAAGAATGCAACCAAATTAATGACCAGTACGAAAAAACCGGAAAGCCCATCATACACGAACTCAATTCCGATAGGCGGTTCCCATCCGCCAAAGTAGTATCGGATCATCCCGTTGTTCAGATAATCGATAAAACCAATCAGTGAAAATAGAGAAGCCAGGCCGGTACCCAGGACGGCAAGCGGCTGACAAAGATCCCGCCTCCAGAGTCCAAACGACGGAATCAGGATGGAGAACAGAACGTAAGTCAGAGCGATGTAAGCAGGAATATGCGACTCGATCATTGAATTTTTTCTATCAGTTCCTGTTCATCCAGCGTGCCGTAACGGTTATAGATCGCCATGAGCAGTGTAAAAGCTACGCCCAGTGTTGCAACACCTACCACGATGGCGGTCAGCATCAGCGTATGGGGAAGCGGGTTAAGGTACTGTGCTACCTGATCAACCGGGATGGAATCATCAATTACTGTAACGGTAGCTCCCCACTTGGAGGCAATGGCCACAAAATAGAGCACAACGGAAGCCTGTATAATCACAAGGCCAAGGGTTTTCTTGACCAGGTTCTTTTTGAAAAGAATGCCGTACAAACCGATGCACAGAAGTATAATTGTAAACCAATAGGCATAATGGCCCGTAATAAAATCAACCATAGTCTTCCCCTTTAACCATATTGTCGAATATCATAATCAGGATAGCCATTACAGCGAGACCAATTCCCACTTCAATGATAAGAATACCGTAGTAACGCAGCATATCAGGTTCAAGGCCCGGAATGGGCAGCTGGCCGTAATCCAGAAAATAGCCACCCATGGCCATTGCGGTGAGTCCGGTTGCGAAATAGATCAGCACACCCACAACCGCAAGAGGGGTGGTTGCAAATTCCTGAATCTGCAGCCGCGATATTCTGCGTCCGCTGGCCACCCTCATCAGCAGGACGGATGCCGCAAGAAGCGCACCACCCTGGAATCCGCCGCCGGGGCTGTAGTGCCCGAAAAAAATTACATACCACCCGAAAACCATGATGTAGGGGCTCAGAAGACGGGCACCCAGGAGTACAATCGGACTTTCAAACTGACGCCTCATAGTGCGGAACTCCTCCCAAGCCTTCTGGTTCGGCGCAGCACCAGCAGAGTAATGAGTCCCGCGGTGTAGATTACAATCTGTTCGCCAAACGTATCAACGCTTCGATAGTCGCCCAGTATAACCGTTACAATATTGGGAGTATGAGCATCACGATATGCATTTTGAATGGCATAATTCCCGATTACGCGCGTATTGTTAACGCTGCGCTCTGCATGCATGCGGTTATCGGGATCGCCCCGGAAAGGCAGGTCGGAAGCTGCGAAAATCATGATCGCTGCAAACAGAATCAGTAAAAGTATTTTTAAGCCTTTCTGCATGGGTTAATCGTTTGAGTGTCTTGACGTTTGATAAATCACAACCACGAACAGGATTCCGGTGATGCCTGCACCTATAACAGCCTCTGTAAAGCCAACGTCAATAGCCCCCATGGCAATGAAGAGCAGGGCCATCAGAAAGCTGAAAACAGTCATCAAAACTACCGCAACCAACAGGTCCCTGCTTTCCAGGGCAACTACTGCCGTGATTGCCAAAAAGAGATAAAGTACCAGTTCCAGCTCCCAGATCATGACGCTTTCTCCTCCTCAATATCATCCTGAAGTTTGGCTTTCAACCCCTTCTTTATAGCGGCTTTTGCAAGTGCGTGAGAACCGACAGGGTTTGCCAGGGCAATGAAAAGAATAATGAGAACCAGTTTAAGGCTGCTCAGGGTGAAACCTTCGTAGATAACCAGGCCGCTGATTACAAAAATAACGCCCAGCGTATCACTCTTGCTCACAGCGTGCGTCCGCGTGAAAAAGTCAGGAAGCCTGATGATGCCCACGCTGCCTACAAGAATAAATGCAATGCCAAGAACCACAAGAACGATGGTGAGGATATTCTGAATCTCCATAAATCAATTCCTCCTGGTTCTGGGTGATTCAATATATTTTGCAATGGCAAGCGATCCCACAAACCCGAGAACGGCGTAGGCCAGCGTAATATCGATAAACATGTCGATGCGGCCGAAAAGAAACCCGATGAGGCAAATCAGCACAATGGTTTTGGTGGCGATGGCATTGGTTGCAAGAATGCGGTCGAATACAGATGGACCTTTTACAACCCGGATCAGCGGGATGGCGATAATGATCGTCAAAACAACAGCGCTATAGAGAAAAAAATCTTCCATTGATGGTATTAAGCTGAAACAGGTTGGCCCGTTTATACCTCCGAGGCTTTCGTGACCACTCGTACATTGCTCACAACCTGGCGGTCTTCATCGGAAAAGAGCTTTAAAACCTGACGCGGCATCTCATCGTTAATGATACCTTCCCGTGATTTGGTATCGATGGAGTGAACCGTGAACCTGCTTCCGGAAATATCAAGTGTTATGGTGCCCGGCGTAAGCGTGATAGAGTTTCCCAGAATCATGCGCGCGTGTACGTTAGGCAGATCCGCGTCGAAAGTGATGATCGCGGGCTTGATGGGCATGGCAGGCCGTGCGATAAGTTTCAGGACATGAAAACCGGCAACAATAATTTGACCGATCATCCAGAAAAAATAGTATGTAGCCCTTCCGTACCTCAGCTGCTGCAGCCCGTCGATATCATCCTCGAAAAACCTGTATCGCCTCACATTGTGATTTACGTAGAGCACGCTGGCTACGGAGAATACACCAAAGCCGATATAAATCGCGTCAAACTTACCACTCATAATGAGCCAGAAGATCATCAGAGTGGTGAAGGAAGTTGCAAGACTAAAAAACGAGAGCTTTTTCATCAGTTGGTTTGATACCGGATTTTACCCGCACAATTCAATGTCAAAGAACATATCAAAAAAGAGGAATCATCTGCAATAAATTCTGGATGCTTTCTGCAGGCAGGTAATATACTTTATAATAAAGGGCTCCAGCTCTTTTGCTTTCTTTTACAGTTAGGAATCCCTTAATTGCGTGCGCGGGCAGAGAGTGACTAAGAACTGCGTTGAGATTTACCCCTAATTGAGTTTATCTTGGAACAGATTTTTGTATCTTTGCCACCTGAAATTTCGTGGCTTTCATTATTGGCCTCTTTAAGCGCAAAATTATAATTAACCTGTTGAATGGAATCACCCACAGCGCTCGTTAGCCTGATCGTAGGTCTGCCGTTGCTCGGTTTTGTACTTAATGGTTTGCTGGGCTTGTCATCTGAAGGATACCGGGAAAAGAAAACCCTCATCGGAGCGATAGCCAATCTATCAGTTTTTATTCCATTTCTGATCGCTCTATACTTTTTCATCAATTTTACTTCGGGTTCAGAAGCGGTATCCGCGAAGCTTTTTACGTGGATGCAGGCCGGATCCTTTTCAGCCGACATTGCCTACAGTCTGGATGAACTTTCACTGGTAATGGTATTGGTTGTAACCGGTGTGGGCTCGCTGATTCACTTCTACTCGATCGGCTACATGTTTCATGATCCGGGGTACTGGAAGTTTTTCTCCTACCTGAATCTGTTCATCTTTGCCATGCTGAATCTTGTTATGGCAGATAACCTCCTGCTGCTGTTTCTTGGCTGGGAAGGTGTGGGCCTCTGTTCGTACCTGCTTATCGGGTTTTGGTATACGGATATGCTGAAGTCGGATGCAGCCAAAAAAGCATTTCTCTACAACAGGGTGGGGGACTTCGCATTTCTGATCGCTATCTTTATGATTTTTGAGGCGGTTGGCAGTCTCAATTTTGATGTAATACTGGCCAATCTTGACCTTTTTACGGATGATGCCCTGTTCTGGATCGCTTTCCTGATGTTTATCGGAGCAACCGGAAAAAGCGCTCAGATTCCGCTCTTCGTATGGCTGCCGGATGCCATGGCAGGCCCCACATCGGTTTCGGCACTGATTCACGCGGCAACGATGGTTACCTCCGGAATTTATCTGATTACCCGCCTTTCGCCGATGTATGTGATGAGTCCTGAAATTCTAATGATTGTAGCCGCAATCGGTGCCCTTACGGCCATTGTTGCCGCCACCATTGCCATTACACAAAATGATATCAAAGGAGTTCTCGCATATTCCACGGTTTCACAGCTGGGCTTTATGTTCCTTGCGCTTGGATCGGGAGCCTACACGGCGGCGATTTTTCATGTGGCAACGCACGCTTTTTTCAAGGCGTGTCTCTTCCTGGGCTCCGGATCTGTCATTCACACCATGGAGCATGTTGAGCACGAATTGCATGACAAAGGCAAACATGTTCATTTCGATCCCCAGGATATCCGTTTTATGGGTGGTCTTCGAAAATATATGCCGCACACCTACAAAACTTTTTTGATTGCCACGATTGCCATTGCGGGTATTCCACCGCTCGCAGGTTTCTTCTCGAAAGATGAGATCGTAATGCATACATTCAACATGGGCTTCGGTGAATTTGCGGGCGCAATGTACTTTGTTCTCTGGACCGTTGCGACTATAACCGCTTTTCTTACTGCATTTTACATGTTCAGGCTTACCCTTACCACATTTCACGGAAAATTCAGGCTTCCTGATAAGGTGGAGGGCGCGGAGGATGCCGCTTCATATCTCCACGAGAGTCCGGTAACCATGACCTTTCCGCTTTGGGCACTGGCTGTTCTTTCTATTGTGGGGGGCTTTATTGGAATACCTAATTTTATCTCAAAAACATTTGGCGGCGACGGACATATCAACTGGCTGCACGACTGGCTGAGCCCGGTAGCGGCGGATATACCGCTCACTCTCTCCATACCGGCTGAGTGGGTTCTAATGATTTTTGCAATTCTGGTTGCTGTGGGAGGCGTTTTTCTTGCTTTCAGAATGTACGGCCAGGGGCAGCAGGAGGAGTCGGATGCGGCTATCGAGCGTCGTTTCGGCGGTCTTTACCAGGTGTGGAAAGAGAAATACAACTTCGATGAAGCCTATGAAGGGGCTATTGTTCAGCCCATTGTGAAATTTTCAGATAAGGTACTGGCCGTTTTCGATATGAAAGTTGTTGACGGCATCGTGAACGCTGTGGGCGGTACGGTGCGGCTGGTCGGTAGCCTGCTTCGGTATATTCAAACAGGAATTGCAACGAGTTATGCCCTCTTTCTTATTCTGGGTGTGATTCTCGTACTAACCATGCTGCTTTTTTAAGACGATATGACTATGGAGCTTCTTCTCAATATTGTTATCTATCTGCCGGTTGCGGGTATTGCTGCCCTTTTCGCAGTAAAAAGCGATGAAGCGGTAAAGTGGGTGAGCCTGGTTGTTACCTTTGCTGCGTTCATTCTGTCTCTGCCCCTGCTATTCGGATTCGACATCGCCAATTCAGCGGTGCCTCAGTACCTTACAGAAGGGGGGATGGTTTTCAGCGGCATGGATGTGAAGTACCTGGTGGGGCTTGACGGCCTGAGCCTGCTTCTCTTTATGCTTACCACCCTGATGGGACCAATAGTGATTCTCTCATCCTGGAATTCGGTCACCAAGAGCCTGAAAGGCTATTATTCGATGCTCCTTCTGCTTCAGACAGCATCGCTTGGCGTGTTTGCGGCTCTTGACCTGGTTGTATTTTACGTATTCTTCGAGCTTTCACTTATCCCCATGTATTTTCTTATTGGCATCTGGGGTGGTGCTGACCGGATCAAGGCTACCATCAAATTTTTTATCTACACCCTGGTGGGTTCACTTCTGATGCTAGTTGCGCTTCTTTACCTCGGGTATGACGCAGGTGCCTCCACCGGCCTGTACGACTTTACTTCCGACTGGCGGTACATTTCAGGTCCCGAATATACCCTGGGCCTGGTTGAACAGACATGGCTTTTTCTGGCGTTTGCCCTTGCTTTCTGTATCAAGGTGCCGCTCTTTCCGTTTCACACCTGGCTGCCCTATGCGCATACGGAAGCACCAACAGCCGGTTCTGTTGTTCTTGCGGCGATCATGCTGAAACTGGGAACCTATGGCCTGATCCGCGTTGCCATGCCGGCATTTCCGAATGCATTCATGGAGTTCGCGCCCTGGATGGCTGTACTGGCCGTGATCGGTATAATTTACGGCGCCCTGGTAGCCATGGTTCAGAAAGATGTGAAGAAACTGGTGGCCTACTCGTCGGTGAGCCACATGGGTTTTGTGGTTTTGGGGATATTTGCGTTTAACACCGTTTCAATGCAGGGGGCCATCATTCAGATGATTAATCACGGACTTGCCACCGGAGCACTCTTCCTGATTGTAGGGATGATTTATGATCGTCGTCACACCCGCATGATTTCTGATTTTGGCGGACTTGCAAAGCAGATACCCGTATTTGCCGTCATGTTCATGATTGCAACACTTGCCTCCATTGGCCTTCCCGGACTGAACGGCTTTGTGGGTGAGTTCCTGATTCTGAACGGATCCTTCTTCTCTGAGTTATACGCCAATAAAACATACGCAGTTCTGTCGGCTACGGGTGTAATTCTGGCGGCGGTATATATGCTATGGATGTACCAGAGAGTGATGTTTGGTCCCATTACACAGGAAGAGAACAAAACGTTGTCCGATCTGAACGCGCGTGAAGTGGGACTGCTGGTGCCGCTTATGCTATTTATGTTCTGGATCGGTATTCGTCCTATCGATTTCACCCAATATTCTGAGCAATGGGTAGAAAGTTATATCGATGCTTCAGCTCAGAAAGGCGAACAGGTTCTCGAAACAAGCAGCCTGGATGAGCTGCCCGACTGGACAGCCAGACTTTACGATGTAGGAACCGTAGAGAGAGAAGATGACGGTACGCTTGTTTCAACGCAGTAACAATTAATTTACCATAACCAATACCATGAACACATTAACCAGAGATGAGATCGACCGTGAACTGAAAGAACTCAATGGCTGGGAGTTCAGTAACGATAAAATTCACCGTGAGCTTACATTCGGGGATTTCAGGCAGGCTCTCTCTTTTATGGTTCGGGTGGGTTTTGAGGCCGAAGAGCTTGTTCATCATCCCGAATGGAGAAATGTGTACAACACGGTCAATATCAGCCTTAGCACGCATGATGCGGGCGACAAAGTAACATCCAAAGACATTAACCTCGCCAAAGCGATCGACAAGATTTATAAAACGTACTGAGAATGGACTACCTGCACGATATTATTTCATTTTTGCCCGGTGTCATCACCGCCGTAACGGGTTTGATCGTGATACTGCTTGCGGCATTTAAAAGGGGAGTCGGTCCTGTTTACTGGTTGTCTGTAGCCGGTTTGGCGGCTTCTCTTGTAGTCGCAGTAACCGATCTTTTCGGTGAAACAGGTACTGCATTTTCCGGCATGACCGTTTATGGAGGCGTTGCGTCATTCGGTACGGCAGTTGTTTTGCTGGGTGCGCTTCTCTGTGTGATACTCTCAAAGGAATATTTGAGTGATCAAGGGCTGAATTACAGTGAAGTATATGGCATGGTGCTATTTGCCACTACAGGTATGCTGGGACTTGCCGTTTCAAACGACCTGATTACGCTTTTTATCAGTCTCGAAACGATGTCGATCTCGCTCTATGTGCTTGCGGGTTTGATGTATTACGAAAAGAAAGGGGCGGAAGCGGCGCTCAAGTATTTTCTGCTGGGAGCCTTTTCCACAGGCTTCCTGCTATACGGCATTGCGCTTCTTTACGGTGCAACGGGGCATACCAACCTGAATGAAATAGCAACAGCTGCACAGCCGACGCCACTGTTTTTGGCCGGCTCAGGGCTTCTGCTTGTGGGGATCTTCTTTAAGATCGCTGCCGTACCGTTTCATATGTGGACTCCTGACGTTTACCAGGGCACACCGACTACACTTACGGCATTCATGGCAACGGCTGCAAAATCCGCAACATTTGTCGCATTCATACTTGTTATTACCAGGATGCTGCCCGAATCGGAGGCCGGAGCCTGGGGCAATGTGATACAGGTTGTATCCATAATTACCATGATAGTGGGAAACCTGATTGCTCTCGCACAGGACAATGTAAAACGTATGCTTGCCTACTCAAGCATTGCCCATGCCGGCTACCTGTTGGTGGGTCTGGCAGCGGGAACTGCAGCAGGCTACTCGGGTGTACTTTACTACCTTTTCGCTTACACGCTGATGAACGTGGGTGCATTCGGTGTGATTGCCTATTATGAACGAAACAAGGGTCTCGATTTTACAGAGATCGACAGTTACGCCGGGCTCGGATACAGGGTTCCTGCTATGGGTGTAATGCTATCCATCTTCCTGTTTTCGCTTGCGGGTATACCGCCGTTTGTGGGCTTTATCGGAAAATACTATGTATTTGCAGCGGCCGTTAACGCAGATCTAATTACGCTTGCCGTTATTGGAGTTCTGGCCAGTGCCGCCAGTGTGTACTACTATTTGCGTGTAATGGTGTTTATGTATTTCAGGGAAGCTCACAAGGAAGTTGAACTAAAGTCTCCAGGCATGCTCTTTAAGGCCACTCTCGTTTTGCTGGCGGTCCTCACCATCTATTACGGCGTTGAGCCTGTTCTGCCGACAACCGGATTGATTGAGCTTATTACATCGTATTATGCGGTGTAGTTTTTAGCAGTGAGAGGGTAAAAAGGGAGAAGGCAAAAGGGAGAAGGCAAGGCGATCTCTGATTGGTCCCGAAATCTCGGGAGTGATTGTCGATCTCAGAAGAATTTCCAATAGTGCCCTTTGTAGACTGCACCCTGTTGCGTGTAGTTCACTTCATGGGAATCGCCTTCGGCTCATGGCGCAGTCCCGATCCTGCGGAATACCCTGCACCATACCTTGTCATTGCACCTCACCGAGCCTTTCCGTATCTTTTAAGGCTCTGTTATCGGCGTAGTGCACGATGACTGTTTCCAATAATGGAAATCAACCAAAGACAAATACTTACCAGAATGAAGAAAGATTTCTACGAAATGACCTACATTCTGAATCCGGTTCTCGATGAAGAGAAGTTTTCAGAAATGGTTAATTACGTCAACAAGCTTATCGAAGACAATGGCGGTGAATTGGTGGAAGTTGATGAGTGGGGAGTGAAAAAACTGGCCTACGACATCGACAAGAAAAGCACCGGCTATTATGTGAATCTCTATTTTAATGCTCCCGCAGAAACCATTGCGCCCGTTGAGCGAAACATGAGAATTCATGATGATATCATGCGTTATCTCACCCTGAAATATGATGCCAAAATGAAGCGGCATTATGACCTGCGCAAAAAAGGCGAGCTACCGGCACTTTTTGAGGATCCGGAAGGCGAGCAGGAAAGCGACGACGATAAATAATTAAACTGATTACAGATTAGAATACCGGAGAACAACCATGATTAACAATCCATCACATCCGAAGAAAGGCCATCTAAAAAGCAGAGACTGCAAATTTACCAAGGCCGGCATCGAATATATCGATTACAAGCAAACCGAGATACTGGAACGATTTGTGAACGACCAGGGAAAAATTCTGCCCCGCAGGGTAACCGGCAACAGTGCACGGCATCAGCGACAGCTCTCTACCGCTGTAAAAAGAGCTCGTTTTATGGCACTGATTCCATATGTAACTGAAAACCTGAGATAACACCAGAATTATTATGAAGCTTATTTTAAAAGAAAATGTAGAAAAACTGGGTGAAGCCGGCGATCTGGTTGATGTCAAAGACGGGTACGGCCGCAACTACCTGATACCTCAGGGTAAAGCAACCCTGGCCACGCCCGGCGCCATTCGCCAGTTTGAACACCTGCAGCGTCAGGCTGCACTTCGCGCGGATCTGTCGGTTGAAGCTGCCAAGGAACTGGCACAACAACTTGAAACAACATCCGTTACAATCCCCGTTACGGTAGGCGAAGATGACAAGATCCACGGAACAGTTACCAATATACAGGTAGCCGAAGCCCTTGAAGAGCGGGATATTATCATCGATCGCCGAAAAATCAGCCTCGATCAGGATATTAAAACCCTTGGCGAATATACCGCCACTGTTGACCTGATGGGAGATCTGAACCCTAAAGTAAAAGTCTGGGTAGTTAAGGAAGACTGATTCTCATCCCAATGGATACAAATCCTGCCTGCATCAGCGGGCAGGGTAAATTTTACCTTATAGAATCGGCCGGTTAAATGAAAAAGATTGGAATCATAATGGGGATCGCCTTATCGGTGCTTTCCCCTTTTTTTGTATACGGGCAGCTTCTTGATCCGGTTGATTATACCGTGATATCTGTACCCGATACGGTACGCGCCGGAGATGTATTTGATGTTCGCGTCGGCGCAACCATAGAGGGCGACTGGCATCTCTACTCCGTGCTCAATGACCCCGATGCCGGACCCTTTCCCACGTCTTTCTCTTCTTTCTCTTCCGACATGGCCGTCGCCGGGTCGGTAACGGAATCTGAAGCCGAAATTGCATTTGACCCCAATTTTAATACCGAGCTCGGCTGGCACTCAAAAAATGCCGAATTCACTATTCCTGTGGCCTTTCGTTCGGAGCTGCAGGGGCTGCAATCCATCTCCCTCGAAGTTCTCTACCAGGTATGTGACGATGTATCCTGCCTTCCGCCAAAAACCAAGCAGATTGAAGCCGAGGTGGTTCTTGCAGGAGTATCCGATACGCCGCACACCGATTTCCCCGAACCGCAGATCGCGGAAGATGAGCAGTTTGAACTAACCAGCAGTTCCGGACTTCCTTCGGATGACCTGTGGGGTTATCTCTGGCTGGCCATTACAGCGGGCCTTGCAGCACTTCTTACACCTTGCGTTTTTCCTCTTATACCTCTCACGGTATCCTACTTTTCAAATCAATCCGGAGAAAAAAAATCAACAGGCTGGGGGCAGGCGATAATTTTTGGTATATCGATTGTGCTTATCTTCACGCTGCTCGGCGCTCTCCTTGCGCTGATTTTGGGTGTAAGCGGCGTGAGCCAGTTTGCGTCCAATCCCTGGGTCAACCTTGTTATAGGAATCATGTTTATTGTATTCGGAGTTAGCCTGCTCGGAATGTTTGAACTGAGGCTTCCCTATCAGCTCACAAACTGGCTTAACAAGAAGAGCAATGAGAGCGGAGGAGTAATGGGTACCCTTTTTATGGGATTCACAATCAGTGCCGTCTCATTTTCCTGCACGGCTCCATTTGTGGGCGCGATTCTGGCCGCTACAGCAGGAGGGGAGTGGTTCTATCCGATCATCGGAATGCTGGGTTTCTCTACCGCGTTTGCAAGTCCTTTTGTGCTTTTTGCGATGTTTCCCGGCTACCTGGAATCCCTGCCGAAAAGCGGCGCATGGATGAACGTGGTGAAAGTAATTCTTGGGTTTGTAATTCTGGCTGCTGCCGTAAAATTTCTTGCCAACGCGGATATCGTATGGCAATGGGGAATCATTTCACGTCCGCTGGGCATCGCTGCCTGGATGACCTTTTTCTTTCTTGCAGGCCTCTACATACTGGGTGTATTTACGCTTCACGAAGACAAAAAGCCTGAGCATATTTCGACAGGCAGATTGCTCATTGCGATGCCGTTCATTCTGTTCACATTTTATCTGATTCCGGGGCTTCTGGGGGCTTCACTCGGAATCTGGGACGCATGGCTCCCCGCGCGGCAGGCTACCGATGTGAGCGTTGTAAATTCGATCAGCGTTACAGGCGGAGCAGAGGACTCGGAGAAGTGGTCGGATGATTATGCCGCATCAGCAGAACGGGCGGCCGCGGAGAACCGGCCCGTGTTTATCGATTTTACAGGCTACACATGCACCAACTGCCGGGCCATGGAGTCTACCGTATTTCCCCTTGAAAATGTTCAGCAACGCTTTTCACAAATGGAGCTGGTGAAACTTTATACCGACGGGGGATCGGATGCACGTGAAAATCAGCAATTTCAGTTTGACCTCACCGGCACGGTTGCTTTGCCCACATATGCAATCGTAAACCCGGAATCCGGTGCGGTGCTCGATCAGCTGATCGGCTACACCAAAGCAGAGAGCTTCGAGGAATTTCTGGACCGGGGCATTGAAAGGCACCGTGTATCCGCCTCCCGGTAGCGCAGTATCGGCAGAGGCCGAAAACGGATTATTCTTGACTCAATACCGGCATTCAGAGCTGATTCATCGTGCAGACCACGGAGTCATTTACATATTTTTTGAAAATCAGGCAGAATAATTCAAAATAATAACTATTTCGGTTTGGCAGTTAGGCTTTTCATCCAATATATTCCGAGACAGTTATTTTTAAACTGGCAGTGAAAGATTTTTGGAGTGCAAGAGGTTCAGGGCAGTTTGTTGTTTTGACATTTAGGCTCAAATGATCTATCATTTTGCTTCAATTTTTAGCTCAATAACCAAAACATAACGCGGAGTAATTGTATGACTTCATCCATAGCTCTCTTTTTTCTTCAAGCTGGGGCTGATGCTGGCTTTTTTAATGTAATCGTAGAAAAATTCAATGAAGGCGGTAACTTCATGTGGCCCGTATTGATCGCCCTTATACTTGGACTTGCGATCTTTCTCGAGCGTATCATCACACTCAACCTTGCCGACATTAACACACGAAAATTTATTGTTGAAGTTCAGCAGGCACTGCAGGAGGGCGGCATACCCGCGGCTCAGGAACTATGTGCCAAAACACGCGGGCCGGTAGCTTCCGTATTTCAGGCAGGACTGATGCGTGCCGATGAGGGTATTGATGCAGCTGAAAAAGCCATTACCACGTATGGTTCCATAGAAATGAGTTTTCTTGAACGGGGCCTGGTATGGCTTTCATTGTTTATTTCCATTGCTCCGCTTCTCGGATTCCTTGGAACGGTGGTAGGTATGATCGAGGCTTTCGATGCCATTGAAGCCGCAGCCGATATATCTCCAAGCCTTGTAGCCCGGGGTATTAAAATTGCGCTTCTCACCACTGCAGGCGGTCTCTTGGCCGGTATTATACTCCAGATCGGATACAATTACTGTGTATCCAAAATTGACCGCTTAATTTCCGATATGGAAGAAGGCTCTATCACTCTTATTGATTCAATCGTACTTCTGAAAGAAGGCAAGCAAATTGTTCCGGAACAAGGATCAGACGAGGTGTAAATCGAACTGACCGGAATTAACCCAAACCTTCAAATTCAGAAATTATGATCGACAATTTAGCAATAGGCCTGACGTTGGCTCTGATTGGCATTGGCGTTCTCGGTATCCTCTTTTCAGGTGTCCGTAACGTGATCAACGGCAATTCAGAGTTTAAGAAAGTAAGCATCATGCTGATTCCGGTGGCAATATTCGGAATTTCTTTTGCCGTTCTGGGTTCAGTAGCTCAGGCAGGAGTGGCTACCATGATCTTTATGATCGGTGCCATGATACTGGGTATCCTGATTACAGGAACACGCGGAACATTTAAGTTATAATGTATGCTTAAGAAAAAAGGAAAAAGAGAAAGCGGGGAAATTGACGGATCGTCACTTGCTGATATCGCGTTTTTGCTCCTCATTTTCTTCCTCGTTGTAACCACGATTGACGTTGATACCGGAATTGGGCTGGTACTGCCTCCGATACCGGATGAAACCACACCGCCGCCGCCGGTCAGGGAGAGAAATCTCCTCAATATTCTGGTGAATGCACAGGGTATGGTACTCATGGATGAAGAACCCACAAGCATTAATGCAGTGCGGGAAAAAATAAAAACATTCGTGGATAATAACGGTGAAGACCCGGAGCTGTCGGTATCACCTGATGATGCGATTGTTTCCATCAAAACAGACCGCAGAACTCCGTACAACGTCTACATAGATATGCTGGATGAAGTGATGGCGGCGTACGACGAACTGCGTAATGAAGCTTCGATGGAGCGTTTCGGGGTTCCGTTTTCGGCTCTGGAGCGTCAAAGTGTAGAACGCGAGGAGATAACCGAGATGTATCCGAAGAAAATATCAATCGCTGAACCGGACGAGGGGTAATCGACTATGGCGCATTTTAAAAAGAAACAAGCCGGAACAAGTCAGAACGTTCCAACATCAGCTATGCCTGATGTGGTATTTATGCTTCTGATCTTCTTTATGGTAACCACAGTGCTTCGTGAAGTAGAACTTCAGGTTCAGATCGAATACGCAGAAGCGGAAACGATCGAGAAGATTGAGGAGAAACGTCTCGTCAGCTATATCTACATCGGGCCTGAACGGCTGGGTGGAAATCAGGTTGGTGAAACACGCGTGCAGATCGATGACGTGCTGATCGAAGAGATGGGTGAAATCAGAAACATCATGTATGACAAACTGATGGAAGAGCCCAGGCTCATTGTATCGCTTCGCGTGGATCAGGATTCCGAATTTGGTATCGTAACCGATGTTCAGCAGGAGCTCAGGCATGCCGGAACGCTGCGAATCAACTACTCCACCAGAAGGGAAATCTGATCGATAACGTTTCTGATCCCTTTCCAATAACACCATTCGTTTAATTAATCAAAGGCATCTGTCCCCATCACGCGGGACAAATGCCTTTTTTGTTTTTATGGCAGAAGATACTTTTCAACAAATTCATGAAATCGGTTTTAAAAGACTGATTGATAAATTTAAAACCCATACCGGTACAGAGCACCCGGCAGTGAGGAGAGGTATCGGCGATGACGCTTCGGTAATCGTACATGAGGAGGCATCAGCAATCTGTACCACCACCGAGGTTTTTTTGGAAGGAGTGCATTTCGACCTCACGTACACTCCTTTTAACTACCTGGGATATAAGATTGTGACGGCTGCCGTGAGTGATATTCTGGCTATGAATGCACTGCCAGAACAGGTTTTAATCGGGCTTGCCATACCCAACAAATACTCCGTTCAGATGATGGAGGACCTGTACAGGGGTGTGGATGCAGCCTGCAGGGACTATGGAATTCAGCTCACCGGCGGTGACACAACGGCGTCCCATCAGCTGCTTTCTGTATCCGTAACCGCAACGGGTGCAGCTCCTGCTGATAAGCTGATATACAGAGATGGTGCTCAATTGGGGGATATTGTCTGTGTTACCGGTGATCTTGGTAGTGCACTTGCGGGTTTGAGGGTCTTGATGCGTGAAAAAAAAGCATGGCAGGAGAGCCGTTCGGAATCCCAGTTTCAGCCCGATCTACATGAGTATGAATTTGCCGTACAAAAACAGCTTGTTCCGAAAGCGAGGAAAGATCTGATTGAATCGATTGCAGAGAGCGACATCAGGCCTACTTCACTGATAGACGTTACACAGGGACTCATATCCGAACTTGGCAGCGTTGCAAAAAGCTCCGGCCTTGGAATGGAAGTTTATTCACCGGCAGTTCCCATAGCCCTTGAAACGCGCAGGATTGCCGATGAAATGAATGAAGATGTAGATAAGTACGCGTTTTATGGCGGAGAAGACTTTGAAATGGTGTTTACCATACCTGAAGAGTCGGTTGAAAAATTTAAATCAGATTTTGATGACTTTGTCGTTATAGGCAGGATGACGGAAAAAGAAAAGCAGCTGACCATCAATACAGGCGAGGATAAGAGTTACCAGCTGGAATTGTAAAGGTTGAAAAAAGGATCATCGTACCCCTGAAATCAGGATTGATTGTCCTGAAAATTTCGTTAATCTGACCTGTGCCAACGCACAGTTACCCAAAAAGAGTTATATTTAAGGCTCGTCTGTGATCAAAAATATTTAAATGGCAAAAAAACAGAACCCAATTAAGAAAAACAGCTCTCAGAAGAATAGTGAGCGAAAGGCCCCCAAATTTCCTATTTGGATCTACATCGTTCTATTTCTCGTCCTCATTGCGTTTAACTTTTACTTCGTGCCCGGAGAGAGCTCCGAACGAATCAAGTACAGCGAGTTCCTGGATTATGTACAAAACGGCTACGTGGAAGAGGTAGTGATTGTAAATAATACAAGAATAGAGGGGCAATTCTCTGACAAAGCAATTGAAGACGGTATTATTGAGCCGCCACAGCCATCAGAAAACCGCTGGGAGCGTACCGAAGGCGACACCAGCCGCTTTACCACCACCATGCTTGAAGGTGATGAAATACGTGCACTTTTTGACCAAAACGAAGTGGTGTACGATGTTCGGATTGAGGAAGACTGGTTCAGCGGCATCCTTATCTGGCTGATACCGATTGCGCTTATCATTGCATTCTGGGTTTTCATATTCAGACGAATGAACCCCGGCCAGCAGGTGCTCAACATTGGAAAAAACAAAGCATCGCTATACGATAAACAAACCGAGAGTAAAGTTTCTTTCAAGGACGTGGCAGGCCTTCAGGAAGCCAAAGCGGAAGTGGAAGAGGTTGTAGAGTTCCTCAGCAATCCCAAAAAGTTTACCAACCTGGGCGGTAACCTTCCGAAAGGCGTGCTCCTTGTCGGGCCTCCGGGTACGGGTAAAACCCTTCTTGCCAAAGCTACGGCAGGTGAGGCGGATGTACCGTTCTTTTCACTCAGCGGTTCCGACTTCGTAGAGATGTTTGTAGGTGTGGGCGCTGCGCGTGTACGCGACTTGTTCAAACAGGCCAAAGAGAAAGCGCCGTGTATTATTTTTATTGATGAGATTGACTCCATAGGCCGTACGCGTGGACGCGGAATGCAGATGAGTTCCAATGATGAGCGTGAAAATACCCTGAATCAGCTTCTGAGCGAGATGGACGGATTTAACTCGGATAAGGGCGTGATCATCATGGCCGCCACCAACCGTCCGGATATTCTCGATTCAGCTCTGCTCAGGCCCGGCCGCTTCGATCGCCAGATCCTAATCGACAAACCCGATCTTCACGGCAGAATCAAGGTGCTGCAGGTGCATTCGAAAAAGCTTAAGCTTGCCAAAGATATTGACCTGAAGGTGCTTGCATCACAAACACCCGGTTTTGCGGGGGCGGAACTTGCCAACCTGTGTAATGAGGCGGCATTGCTGGCGGCACGCAGGAACAAGGAGGCTGTCGAAATGATCGACTTCCAGGATGCCATCGAACGGGTTGTTGCCGGTCTGGAGAAGAAAAACAAGCTGATCAATTCGAATGAGAGAAAAATTGTAGCCTATCACGAGTCGGGACATGCAATTGTAGGCTGGTACCTGGAGTACACCGACCCGGTTCTCAAGGTCAGCATTGTACCCAGGGGCTTTGCAGCGCTAGGGTATACCCTTCAGACCCCTCTCGAAGATCGTTTTCTGATGACTACAGAGGAGCTGGATGATAAAATTTGTGCCCTTCTGGGCGGGCGCGTTGCCGAAGAAATTGTTTTTGGGAAAATTTCCACCGGTGCACAAAATGACCTTGAGCGTATTACCAATATGGCATTCGCCATGGTGGCCGAATACGGAATGAGCAGCGAACTTGGATACCTGTCGCTGAAAGACTCCAGCAGCCCCGAGAACAGCTACGGATTCAACAAAAAATACTCGGAGCATACGGCACAGCAGATTGACGAAGCTGTCCGGGGAATAATTCAGCGGAATTATAAGCGTACGGTAGAGCTTCTGGAAAAGCACCGTGACAAACTGGAACAAATGGCGGAAACGCTTCTGGAGAAAGAAGTGCTGAACCATGTGGATCTGAGGGAAATGCTGGGTGACCGGCCAAGCGGAAATTATCCTGAAGGAATATTTGAGACTGAGCAGGATGGCGATGAGGCCGGCGAAGAGGAAAACAAAGAGAACGATCAGGCTGTACCCAAAAACGGTACCTCAAATGGCAAAACAGGTGAAACGGATAAAAAACAGGCCTCTCAAGAGATTAGCGACGATAAAGACGGATAGAAAAGAAAGGGAAACATCAAATCTTATCAATTTCGTCATATTGAAATAATATTTTCTAAATAGTAGATTAAAGTTTGAGAGTGGACTATAATGAATCCAGACTCACAAACTTCTTAATACTGTCACATGAACCTGTCATACTATTTCAAGGGTATTCTGATGTCAGTTCTCCTGCTTGGATTTGTTTCTGCTTGTGGTGACGATAATCCAGCTTCAACAGAAGTCAATTCTCCTGATGTTACCGTGTTTAACATTACAGAGAATATCTCAAGCGACACGACCTGGGAAACCGGAAATACCTATATTCTGGGTGGCCGTATTACAGTACTGGCAGGGGCGACATTAACGATTGAGCCCGGCGTAGTTGTCAAAGGTGAGACTGGTTCAGGATCAAATGCGACTGCACTTCTTGTAGCCAGAGGCGGGACACTGAATGCAAATGGACAAACAAACTTACCGATTGTTCTTACATCAATTAGTGATGATATTACGCCTGAACAATTGGCAGGGGGCGATTTAGCCAGTCCTAACCTTGGACCGAACATATCCGGACTCTGGGGTGGTTTAATTGTGCTTGGTAATGCCCCGATATCAGCTACTAATGAAAGCGGCGACGTTACCGAAACACAGATTGAAGGCATTCCGACATCAGATTCAAATGGATTATACGGTGGTAACGATCCAGGCGACAGCTCAGGTTCTATCAGGTATATCTCCATCCGACATGGTGGTGCCAATATTGGCGAAGGAAATGAGATTAATGGTCTTACTCTGGGTGGCGTGGGTTCTGGTACGACCATTCAAAATGTGGAAATTGTTGCCAATCAGGATGATGGTATTGAGTTGTTCGGCGGTACGGTTAACGTAACTAACGTCCTTGTCTGGAACGCAGGTGATGATGCGATTGATACCGATCAGGCATTCTCAGGCACGATCGATAATATTCTGATTGTCGGCCCTAAGGGATCAGCCTTTGAATTGGATGGACCGGAAGGAAATTTTACCAGTACGGGGCACACGATTCAAAACGCAACTACATATCTGCAGGGTAATGGTTCTGAACTCATGATAGATGTGGATGCCAATACGGACGTATTCATGAATAATCTGCTTTTTACTGGCCTTGATGAAGGTGGCGGAATCTCTTCAGATTATATTGATTATGCCAATAATCCGAATGGCTATGCAATTACGGACATCGAAGTTATACTCCCACCTGGAACTTCAATTGGAACTTTCTTTCCTACAGAGCTGGCATCGGAAGTTACATCTGTTGCTAATCTCGGTTCTGCAACCGTTGGAGCTAATGTTAACGCTTTTATATGGACTTGGGCCAGGCAGGATAATCCACAAGGATCCATCGGTCTCGAATAATCAATCTTCTCTCCTAATTCATATCTGCATTCGGTTTAAATCGAAAGCAGGTACTTCTACCTGTTAATAGTATCCTTTATTTATTAAACTATGCGAGAAATAATGAAAACAATATCAGCCTTTTTATCAATAGCCATTGGTATCTAATTGGTTAATGCAAGGCCATCAGCCTCCCAGGAGGTTTCTGACGATTACCCCCACAGAATAGCAAGGGGAACAGCAATTCTTAGCAATTTCGTAACATTGGAGTAACCTGTTCATAATGGTGTAATGTTAGTTTTAGATCGGGTAAAAACTAATCCTAATCTAAACTCATTCAAACCATCATATGAACCTCTCGTACTATCTAAAGGGAATCCTGATTTCTGTTCTGTTACTCGGGTTTATTGCTTCATGCGGCGATGACAATCCCGCCGAAGTAGACGTAAATCCACCTAGTTTAACTGCACCGGGAGCACAGGAAGTCGTGCTCGGTAATTCAGTCACTCTTTCTTTCAGCGTAACTATCTCCGGCGGATATGCTTCTGCTCAGGCATCTGCCCAGAATGGATCCGCAAACGTCACTACTGAGCCTGCCAGCGGTGCAACAAGCGGAGCTGTAGAAGTTGAATTCACACCGAATAGTGTTGGTGCGGCATCTGTCACTCTTACCGTAACCGATTCGGACGGGCAGACCGACGATGCTACGGCCGTTGTTACGGTAGTTGCCGAGCAAACGGTGTTTCAGGTAACTGAGAATATCTCAAGCAACACAACCTGGGAGACTGGAAACACCTACATTCTCGGCGGTCGTATTACCGTTCTTGCGGGTGCAACCCTCACCATCGAGCCGGGAGTAATTGTGAAAGGAGAAGCAGGAACCGGTGCCAACGCGACAGCACTGTTGATTGCGCGTGACGGTACGCTGAATGCAAATGGTGAAGCAAATGCGCCAATCATATTCACATCCTTTGCAGATGAGATTACCCCCGAGCAGGTAGCTGCAGGTGATTTCACAAGTCCCAACCTGGATCCCGATATTAGCGGTCTCTGGGGAGGCGTTCTTATTCTCGGTAATGCGCCGATTTCTGCTTCAAGCGAAGGCAGTGACATCACTGAGACACAAATCGAAGGTATTCCGACCTCTGATTCAAACGGACTCTATGGAGGCAATGATCCATCAGACAGCTCAGGATCCATTACCCATATCTCTATCCGTCATGGCGGTGCCAATATCGGTGAAGGTAATGAAATTAACGGCCTCACACTGGGTGGCGTTGGTTCCGGCACAAACATTCAGAATGTAGAAGTTGTGGCGAATCAGGATGATGGTATTGAGTGGTTCGGCGGCACGGTTGACGTGACCAACGTATTGGTCTGGAATTCATTCGATGACGCCATCGATACAGACCAGGCATGGGCGGGAACGCTGGATAATGCTGTTATCGTAAGCCCGGAAGACTCAGCATTTGAACTTGACGGTCCAGAAGGTTCATTCACGAGCACCGGCCACACTATACAAAATGCTACCATCTACCTGCAGGGTAATGGCGCAGAAGAGCTGATCGATGTGGATGATAACACAGACGTATCCATGAATAATCTTCTCTTCTTTGGCTTGGATGAAGGTGGTTCTCTTTCATCAGATTATCCCGATTATGCGGCTAATCCGGATGGATATGCCATCACCAGTATCGAAGCCATTATTCCGGCTGGGTTCACCGTTACAGATTTCTTTCCCGGTCTCGAATCTGAAGTAACCGAAATTGCTGACCTCAATGCGGCTACGCTTGGCGCAGACGCATCCGTATTCGGATGGACTTGGGCCAGCCAGTCAGGAGCATTGGGTTCACTTGGAGTTGAATAAATCATTCTCACCTATATACAAGCCTGCTTCTGGCCAAAGTGCCGGAAGCGGGTTTTTCTACATGTTGATAGTATCCGTTAGTCTAACACAATACATAAAATGAATAAAATAATAGCCGTTATAACTGTTGCCCTTCTCTTTGCTCTGGGTTTAACAGAACTATCTTTAGCACAGGAAAATGTTACCCCGGGATCCGGATCTGATGAAAATACGGGCACGATCAGGGGAACTGTACTTGACCACGAAACCGCGGAACCCATATTTGGGGTGACGGTTTTTGTTCTTGGAACCTCAAGCGGTGCAAGCACCGATTTTGATGGTAAATTTGATATTCGCATTGCTCCCGGCACATATGATGTGCGGTTTTCATTTGTATCCTATACCACGATTGTGGTTGAAGATGTGGAAGTGATTGAAGGGGAGGTAACATCTCTGGGAGATGTTCTTATGCGCAGCTCCATTGAGGAGATGGATGAACTGGTGGTAACCGCTGCCATGATCAGCACATCGGAAGTGGCCATGATGAGCATGAAAAGGCGATCTCCGAATGTAATGGACGGTATTACCGCCCAGCGATTCAATGAAATAGGAGATTCAGACGCATCCGAAGCGCTTAAGCGCGTAACCGGTGTGTCCGTTGAAGGCGGCAAGTACGTTTACGTTCGCGGCCTTGGCGACCGGTACACCAAAACCATGCTTAATCAGGTTGACATTCCCAGCCTTGATCCGGACAGAAACAGCCTTCAAATCGATATCTTTCCTACAAATCTCATCGATAATATGGTGATATCGAAAAGTGCGGTTGCGCATATGCCGGCCGATTTCACCGGTGGTATTGTGAACATTGAGACCAAGGATTTTCCGGAAGTTCCGATTCTGGATATTTCCGCAAGTATCGGCTACAATCCCGATATGCATTTTAACAACGGGTTTTTATCATACGGTGGCAGCAATACGGACTTCCTGGGTTTTGACAACGGAGCAAGGGCTCTGCCTGATGCTGCACGGAACGCTACCATCCCCACACCAATCAGCGGCGATTCCCCGCAGCAGGTAAGTGAATTTGTAAACAGCTTCAACTCCACACTGGGCCCTACGGAAAACACCAACCTGATGGATTACAGCTTTGGGGTAACCGTTGGCAATCAGTTTGATGTATTTGGTGATAAAAAGCTGGGCTATATTCTTACAGGTTCCTACAAAAATGCGAATAATCACTATTCAGACATGCGGTACGGTGAATACCAGACGCAGGTGGGAGCGACGAATTATGACCTGATCTATGCCACAACGCAGAACGGAACACTTTCTGAGAGAAATGTATTGCTCAGCGGACTGGGAGGTATTGCATTCAAGACAGAACGTTCAAAGTATCGCTTAACTGCCATGAGGCTTCAGAATGGTGACAGCAGTGCAGGAAACTTCTTTATTGATAACAGCAATGATGCACCCGGACAGTCGGGTTACACCGCTGATTCGTACAATCTCGAATATTCTCAGCGAAGCATTACCAACTTCTTTTTGGGCGGTACTCACTATTTTGACGGTCCCAGCATCGAGATTGACTGGAGGTTTTCACCGACGTTCTCAACCATGAACGACCCTGATATCCGCAAGACAGCCTACACATTGTCTTTGACGGACAATCCTCCCAGGTTTAATGCCGGTGCCGGTGGTAACCCAAGCCGTTTGTGGAGATATATGGATGAAGTGAATTACAACGGGCGTCTTGACCTCAACAAAGATTACTTTCTTTTTTCGGGTGATGCCAAAGTGCGTGTAGGTGCAAGTTATTCGTACAAGGAGAGGGATTTTGAAATTCTGGCTTTTGACCTTCAGAGTTTCGGCTCCTGGCCTGCACTGACGGGCGATCCTTCGGAGGTGCTCAGGGAAGAGAACATTTACCCGAACGGTTCGGTCTATTACCAGTCAGGTAACCCCGATCCAAATCCGAACCAGTACTCATCGAATGTCAATTACGCCGCAGCGTACATCTCCAACGAATTTGTACTGGTACCAAGACTGAGAACGTATCTGGGCCTGCGCGTAGAGAACTACGTGCAACGACACACGGGCCGTGATGCGCTTTTTGCACAGAGCGGCACATCCGGGAATAACCTGGATAACGCTAAAGTACTCGACTCCACCGATTTCTTTCCGTCAGCTAATTTCACCTACGACATTACTGACAATATGAACCTGAGGCTGTCGTACTCCAGAACCATTGCAAGGCCTACATTCAAGGAGCTTTCATTTGCACAGATTCTGGATCCCGTATCCGACAGGATTTTTAATGGCGGATTATTCCCTATCGGTGACTGGGACGGAAACCTGACCGAAACCCGAATCGACAATGTCGACCTGAGATGGGAGCGATTTGGTGCTGACGGGCAGCTGTTGTCACTGAGCGGATTCTATAAAACGTTTGATAAACCCATTGAAGTGGTTCGAATACAGGTTCAGGCAACATCCAGTGAGTTTCAGCCCCGAAATGTGGGTGATGGCGAGGTGTTTGGAGCAGAACTGGAATTCAGGAAAAATCTGAATTTTCTTGGTTCAGCGTTCAGATGGTTTAACGTGAATGGAAACTTTACCTATGTATTGTCTCAGATCGATATGACCGATCAGGAGTTTAATGCCCGGCTCAGCAGGGAAAAAGATGGCCAAAGTGTTGACAATTCACGTCAAATGGCCGGCCAGGCTCCTTACATTATCAATGCGGGGCTTCAGTACGATAATCCGGAGATCGGCATGGACGCAGGATTCTTCTACAACGTAAATGGTGAAACCCTTGTGATCGTAGGCGGGGGGCTTTTCCCGGACGTCTATGCAGATCCGTTTCACAACCTCAGATTTAATCTGAACAAGTCGATAGGAGATAAAGCTTCCGTAAACCTGAGCGTATCCAATATTCTGAACGACTCCAACCAGGAGCTGTATAAAGCCTTCAGAGCTGAAAGTGAAATATTCAGCAGCTTTGATCCTGGCCGGTCGGTCAGCCTTGGAATCAAATATTCATTTTGATTTAGCTTCGTTTAACGGATAAAAAGTCAATATTCTGCCGTGTACGGTCTCTTGGCAGCAAGAGAAACCGTACACGGCTTTTTTATGTATACGGAGATCGGTTGCTGATCCGACTGCTTATGCTACTTTCTTTTCATCAAAGGGAACCGGAAAGCAGGAGGTAGTGTTAAAACCTATTCAAACCAAAGAAAATAAAGACCGATTTGATTTACGTAACCAGAAAAGCTCATTTCAATGCATCTCACAGGCTTCATAATCCGGAGAAATCCGATCAGTGGAATCGTGAGACATTTGGCAAGTGCAACAATCCTAACTGGCACGGGCATAACTATGTGATAGAAGTCACTGTTCAGGGACTGCCGGATCCTGAAACCGGTTATGTTATCGACCTGGGAGATCTCAAATCGATTATTAAGCACAAAATCCTCGACCCGTGCGATCATAAAAACCTGAACCTGGAAGTGGATTTTCTGGAGGGAATTATACCCACTACGGAGAATCTTGTGAAGGTGTTTTTTCAACGGTTGAATGAACAGGTATCATCTGCAGCTTACGGAGAATCAAAGCTTTATTCGGTGAAGTTATTCGAGACCGAACGAAATGTTGCAGAATATTGTCCTTTCCGGAGAGATTAAAAAAGATATACATACAGATCATGATTACGACAAATTTACGACGATTTTACGACCCCACATTTACAGTTACCGATTCATACAAGGAGAGTTTGCCCGATTTGCAAAACGGCCCTGCTTCATTGATTGAAGGAGCCAATGTACCGATTCAGCAGGTGGGTATTTCCAATTTCAAGCTGCCACTTAAATATCCGACCCCGAGCGGTGAGCTTCTCACACTCGAGACATCGGTTGACGGATATGTAGGACTGGATGCCGGAAAGAAAGGTATCAATATGGGACGGATCATGAGAACGTTCTACAAATTTCAGCACGACGTTTTCCATCCCGACAAGCTGGAAGAGGTGCTCAAAGCCTATCAGGATGACCTGGAAAGCCGGTCAGCATTCCTGAAGCTCTCATTCAGCTATCCTATGATGAAGGAGAGCCTCCGGTCCGGATTGGCAGGGTATCAGTACTATAATGTATCCATCGAAGGCAAACTTGATGAAAGCGGACAGTTTACAAGCTATATGCACCTTGATTTCGAATACAGCAGTGCATGTCCGTGCTCCTATGAACTATCGGAGCACGCACGGGAGTCGAGAGATCTTGCAGCCATACCGCACAGCCAGCGCAGCGTGGCCACGATTACCGCTCAGCTGAACAGTGAAATCTTTGTAGATGATATGGTAGAGATTTGCCGTGAAGCCCTTCAGACGGAAACGCAGGTAATAGTAAAGCGTGAAGATGAGCAGGCATTTGCCGAGATGAACGGTGCATTTCAGAAGTTTGTGGAGGACGCAGCACGCCTTCTTTACGACGAACTGAACAAAGATGAGCGCATCCGCGACTTTGTGGTACGATGTGCCCACCTTGAAAGTCTGCACAGCCACGACGCCGTAAGCCGAATCTGCAAAGGCGTTCCCAACGGACTCAGGTAGAAGTTGGTCTTGAGTCGGGAGAAGGCAAAAGGCAGAAGTTGGTGGTTTGTTGCCTGTAGCTTGCTGCCTGCACCCCTTGGTCTACGAAGCTTCAGCGTAGTAGACTGCACCACGAGCCCTGAACCCTGAGCCCCGGATTCTGAATTCTATCCCAGCGCTGTTTCAATCAGTTTTTTCTGTTCCGCCTCATGGATGGCTTTTTGTCCGGCTGCGGGTGACGCAGAGGCTTGCCTGCCCGCATAGGTTAACTTCTGACCCTTGCCCAGAATAGATTCAATTCTGTTGGAAACAAATGTCCATGCACCCATATTGCGCGGCTCTTCCTGACACCATACGATCTCTTTGACATGGCTCATTTTTTTCAGATAAGAGCGCAGATCCTTGTCAGGGAACGGATAGAACTGTTCGAGTCGCGCGAGTGCAACGGATGATTTCTCCTGTTCATCACGCTCCTTGTAAAGATCGTAGTACACCTTGCCCGAACAGATAACCAGACGGTCAATCGATTTCTCATCTTCTACGTCAAGATCCTCTATAAAAGGATGAAATTTCCCTGTTGCCAGCTCCTCCACATTGCAAACGGCAAGGGGATGACGAAGAAGGCTCTTAGGCGACATGATGATCAGGGGTTTCTTTTTGTCCTGAAGAACCTGCTTTCTCAGAGCATGGAAATACTGTGTGGGCGTGGTAAAATTGGCTACCTGGATATTATCTTCAGCGCAAAGCTGCAGAAAGCGTTCGAGCCTGGCGGAAGAGTGTTCAGGTCCCTGTCCTTCATAGCCGTGTGGAAGCGTCATAACGATGGACGACTGCTGCCCCCACTTGGCTTCGGATGAAGTGATGAACTGATCAATTATGACCTGCGCGCCGTTCGCAAAATCTCCGAACTGCGCTTCCCATACTACCAGGGCATCCAGTTTTGCTGAGGCATATCCGAATTCAAATCCGAGCGCTGCAAACTCACTGAGAAGACTGTTATAGGGCGTAAATATTCCCTGATTCTCATAGAGATTGTTGAGTGGTATAAACTTCTGTGCAGTATTCGTTCCGTGAAGCACCGCATGCCGGTGTGAAAAAGTACCTCTCTCCACATCCTGGCCGGTAAGGCGAATGGTGGTTCCGTCTTTTAGCAGTGACCCGAAAGCAAGCGCCTCTGCAAAACCCCAGTCAATTTTTTTCTCATTGTTCTGGGCAGCTTCAGCACGTTTGGCAAGCTGTCGAAGCAGTTTTGGGTTGGCGTCAAAATTTTTAGGAACCGTATTCAGCTTAACGGCAATCTCTTTAAGGTCTTCAATCGGGAAGGTGGTATCAGGAAAGGTGTCGCGTTCCTTTTGCGTCTCCTCCGACCGGTCGAGCATCTTATCGGTTACTTCAAGAGCCGGTGAGCTTTTCGCGTCTTCAAAAGCCTGATTCAGCAGCTCCTCAAATTCATTGAAAATGGAGTCGGTCTCTTCCTTGCTGAATTCACCTTTACGTAACAGCTCCTCCAGGTAGATGTCTCGCGCAGTTGGGTGATTTTCTATCTCTTTATAAAGGCCGGGCTGGGTAAAGGCCGGTTCGTCACCTTCATTGTGCCCGTGCTTTCTGTAGCAGATCAGGTCGATTACCACGTCTTTTCCGAACTGCTGTCGATATTCAAGTGCCAGACGCATTGCATGCACGGCAGCTTCCGGATCGTCTCCGTTGACGTGAAAAATAGGAGCCAGAATCATTTTGGCAAGATCCGAAGCATATTCCGTGGAGCGTGCATCCAGTGGAAGCGTGGTAAACCCAATCTGGTTGTTGATAATGATATGGATGGTGCCGCCGGTCTCATAACCGCGCAGCTGCGACATATTGAGCGTTTCGGCGACCACACCCTGTCCCGCAAACGCAGCATCGCCATGCATCAATACGGGAATAATTTTCTTCTCTGCATCATTCGATCCGTGGTGATCCTGGCTTGCCCGTGCAGCACCTTCCACAACCGGGTTTACCGCTTCAAGGTGACTTGGATTCGGCAGCAGCTCCAGTTCGATCTCATGTCCGCTCTTGGTTTCATAGTTTCCTTTCGTGCCAAGATGGTATTTCACGTCACCCGATCCCTGGATGGAATCCGGGTCAATGTTCCCCTCAAAGTCTGCAAAGACTTTTTGATAAGGTTTATTCATAATATTGACCAGGATGTTGAGCCTGCCGCGGTGGGCCATGCCAAAGAAAAATTTCTCCACATCCTTTTCACCCGCTTTTTCCATTAGAAAATGCATCATGGGGATCAGCGTCTCGGCACCCTCCAGTGAAAACCTTTTGTGCCCGATGTATTTTCTGTGAAGAAACTGCTCAAAGGCCATAGCCTGATTGAGCTTATGCAATATATCCTCTTTTTCGTCCTTGGTGAGGTTTGGAGTGTTCGTGGTCGACTCCATCGACTCGCGAAGGAATTTGCGCTCATCGAGATCCAGAATGTGCATGTACTCAGCGCCTATCTTGCCGCAATAGGTATTTCTGAGAAGCTTAATGATGTCGCGCAGCCTGGTGATGTCCTGTCCGCCAAGGCCTTCACAGTAAAACTCACGGTCGAGGTCCCAAAGGGTCAGCCCGTAATAATCAAGGTCCAGTTCGGGTGAGTGTCCGGGCTCAGCACCGAGCGGATCCAGGTCGGCCAGCACATGACCGCGCATGCGGTACATATTAATGAGTCTCCATACCGCTATGGCGCGCCGGTCCTGTTCAAGGGTGTTGGCTTTACCGCTCAGCTGCCCTTCATATTTGTCTTCACCGTACGGCAGCGGCGCATAAGGTATTTCAAGATCCTCAAAGATGGCATCGTAAAAGGTCTCTTCACCGTTCAGCAGGGAGTGCACTTTCTGAAGAAACATGCCTGATTCCGCACCCTGAATAATCCGGTGGTCGTAGGTACATGTCACGGTCATAACCTTACTGATACCAAGCTGATTCAGCACGTCCTGCGCCATCGACTGGTATTCTGCCGGGTAGTTGATAGCACCCGTGGCAATGATTGCACCCTGCCCCTTCATCAGCCTCGGAACCGATGACACGGTACCGATGGTGCCCGGGTTGGTGATGCTGATTGTCGTGCCCTGAAAGTCGGACAGCTCCAGGTTTCCGCTTCTGGCTTTCTCGATCAGTTCAGCGTAAGCGTAAAGAAATTCCCGGAAATTCATCCGGTCTACATTTTTTATGTTGGGAACCACCAGGTTTCGTGACCCATCCTTACTCTCGAGGTCCACAGCTATTCCAAGGTTTACCGAGGATGGTTTCACGCGATAGTGAGAACCCTCTTTCTGAGCATAGAACGAGTTGATCGAGGGAAAATCCTTCAGAGCCTGAATGACCGCCCATGCGATAAAATGTGTAAAAGAGGCTTTTGGCTCGCCCCGCTGCAGCAGGTGCGTATTAACAATGGTACGATCTTCCGTAAGCATTTTGACCGGCAGAACGCGCAGTGAGGTCGCTGTGGGTACCTCAATGCTATTATCCATGTTCTCGACTATCTTAGACGAGACCCCTTTGATCTTTTCCAGTTCCGCATCATCCGGAATTACAACATCCGGCTTCTCTTTTTCAGGTGCTTTTGCAGGCTGTTTCTTTTCCGGAGCTTTTGCCTCTGCTTCCGGTTCTTCCTCTGTTTCCGGGGCTTTCACAGCAGGCGCGCCATTCGATTCAGGTTCCGGCTCGGGAACCGGTGCCTCTTTGCCTTCTATTTCGTCAAAATACTTTTTCCAGTGGGGCGGGACGGAATCCGGATTTTCCAGATATTGGTCATAAAGCTCTTCAACCAGTGCGGAATTGGGTCCAAATACGGCTTCAAGTGATTTCAAAACAAAAGGGTGTCTTTAGGGTAATAAAATGAACGGTATGCGTGGCAGATTTCCGGAATGGCCAACATCTCTCCCGGTATTGGAAGCTGCTGAAAATAAGTGACAATAGGCGATCCCAAGAAGGATAGATAATTACGTTAACTGCCCGGTTTTCCGTTTAATTTTGAACAATTTCTAAATTAACCATTATTGCGTAAAAAAACGATGATATTTCAGCTTAAAGAAACACAAAAGAAGTGCATTTCTGAATTCAAAGAGGGTGAATCATTGTTTATATTCACGCTGAGTTTCAATCCTAAATGAACATCAATACCAATTATGAGCAGTAACGGTGAAAAAGAGAAAAGCGGAGCAGAAAACATTCAGTGGGACCTCTCCGATCTGTACGCCTCTCCGGACGCCCCCGGGCTGAAAGAGGATCGCAAAAACCTGCTTGAGCGCGCAGATGCTTTTGCGGAAAAGTACAGGGGGCGGATAGCGCAAATATCTCCTGAAGAGTTTGCGGAAATGCTTACGGAATACGAAGAATTGGTTCAGACTTCCGGTAAGATCGGATCTTACTCACATCTGATCTGGTCGACCAACACGGAAGATTCTTCCTATGGTAAACTGCTTCAGGAAGCAAGTGAACTGAGCGCCGAACTTAGTCAGAAGCTGGTCTTTTTCGATGTTGAATGGCTCAGGCTGGAAGAAGAACGGGCATCCGCGCTGATCAATGCCCCGGAACTGGAACGCTGGAAGCACTATCTGGAAGTATCACGCAGCTATAAAGAACATGTTTTGAGTGAAGAGGCTGAAAAAGTGATGAGTGCCAAATCGGTAACCGGAAGCAGGGCATGGAATCGTTTCTTCGATGAAACACTGGGTGCGGCACGCTTTGAACTGGACGGAGAACAATTTACCGAACAGGAAGTACTCAGCAAGCTGCACAATCCAGATCGCGAATTGAGGCAGAAAGCCCATGCATCACTTACAGAAACATTCAGAGATCACTCGCGGTCCCTCACGTTTATCTTCAACACGCTGCTGGCCGACAAGTATACCAACGACAAGCTGCGAAACTATGACAGCTGGATTGCGTCCAGGAATCTTTCCAATCAAACGGACGCGAAAACGGTAAATGCACTCATTGAAGCCGTTACCGGAAAATATGAGCTTGTACAGCGATACTACAGGCTTAAGCGCACGCTGCTGGGCCTGGATGAAATTTTTGACTACGACCGGTACGCTCCGATTGTCAAAACCACAGAGACGGTTCAGTGGACCGACGCGAAGGAGATGGTTCTCGAAGCTTACTCAGACTTTCACCCTTCAATGGGTGAGATTGCGGGGCACTTTTTTGAAAATAACTGGATCGATGCAGCCATCAGGCCCGGTAAGAGGGGAGGTGCGTACTCCGCCAGCACCGTTACATCGGTTCATCCTTACGTATTTATGAATTACGACGGTCAGCTGAGAGATGTGCAGACACTTGCCCATGAACTCGGACACGGCGTTCATCAGTATCTTTCAAGGAAGCAAGGTGAACTGCAATCGTCGACACCCCTTACAACAGCAGAAACCGCTTCTGTTTTTGGGGAAATGCTGGTCTTTAACCGTCTGATGGACCGGCTCGATGATCCTAAAGAGAAATTGGCGCTTCTAATCAGCAAAATCGATGATACCATCGCTACCGTATTCAGACAGGTGTCGATGAACCGATTCGAAGACCGCATACATACCGGCAGAAGGGAACAGGGGGAGCTGACAACAGAACAGTTTTCCGACCACTGGTTTGAAACCCAGAAAGCCCTGTATGGCAATTCCGTAACCATAACCGATGAATACAGGCTATGGTGGTGCTATATTCCGCACTTCCTGCATACACCGGGCTATGTGTATGCGTACGCCTTCGGAGAATTGCTGGTACTTGCACTCTACGATGCATACAAGTCGGAGAGCAATGGATTTGCGGATCGTTACATGGATCTGCTGGCAGCGGGAGGGTCTGACTGGCCCCACAACCTGATCGCCGGTATGGGTATCGATATCCGCGACCGGAATTTCTGGAACCGGGGTCTGGACCTCTTCGAATCCATGATCAGCAGAGCTGAAGAACTTGCCGCAGAAACTGCCACTTCCTGAAATACCTGATTATGCCGGCCAAACGCGAAGAAAAAGCACTTCTGGAATTCAAGCATGCGGTTGATGATGTGGTACGTCTGCTCCGTAAAGCATCCGAAGCGCAAACGGTCTACCTCTATTGGGTGAACCGTCAGCGTGGTCAGTTTGTTCTGGAAACCAGCTCAACCATCCTTCAGAACGTCATGTTTGAGGACAGGGTTGGCTTCGAGGCGCACTATCTTGACGGGTATAAGGACATCGAACAGATTACTCAGTTAAAGGTTCAGGAAGACGTGCCGAAAGATGCCCTCAAACACTATCATGAACACATTCCCGTTCGCTTTTTAACATTGGTTCCATTTACCAACAATGGTGAAACCGTGGCAGTCACGGTCATCGAAACGGAAGAGCAGATCAGCACTACAGAGCTTGAAGAGACGCTGTCGGCCTACAGAAATGCACTTCTAAACCTTCTGAACACCTACCTGGAGCTGACGGATCTTTATGAAGTGCAGCGGGAGTGGCCCGATTATGAAGAGTCCCTCGAAAAACTGTCCCCCAGGCTTCATAAAGTGGAGAATATTAAAATTCTTGTTGAGGAGATGCAGAAACTGCTCCCTTCCGGCGACGTACTTATAGTGGCACGCGGCATGGACAGCTGGGTTTCACTGATTGGCTCCAAAAAAGGAACATCGGTAACCTCACCCGGTCTGATGGTGGAAGAAAAATCGATGGCCTACGATGCCCTCCAGAAGGGAACAGCCCAGTTTTCGATGCATTTTAACCAAAACCCAAAGAGGATTTCTTCACTTGAATCAGATACAAGAGGGGCAACGCTGGCCATTCCGGTACTGATCAATGACAGGCGGCATGCAGTGGTGCTGGCTTACGACAAAAATCCGCTTGTCTTCAAGGAATCAACCAAACATCAGCTGAAAAACGTTGTGAGGGTAGCATCACTTTCCATTCAGGTTCATCTGGGGAAAATAGGAGTGGATGAAGACCTTCTTACCAGTGAATACGGCAGCTTCATTCCGGAAATGTGGGAGTATGGTCTTGAAGTGATGATAGCCAATGCGGGGAAAACAGAACGCAAAGGTTGGTTTGGATTTGCAGGTGTGGAAAATGCAGCAGAACTGAGATCCAGGTTTCGTCTGGAAACACTTAAAAAACTGCAGAAACTGATTGTGAAAAAATTAAACCCTGCAGCGTCCGGTTACAGCGGATATATTGGTTTTAATTCCGATTACATCTACTCATTTCTTCTGTACAGCGAGGATGAAAATGAATATGCGGAGTGGAAAAAGAGTGTTGAGAAAATATTCGCGGAACCCCTGGAGCTTATTGATGGACAGAAAGCCGAAGTCAGTATCAAAATGGGATCGGTGTACGTAGATGGGCCCGGAGCTGATATTCATGATGTAATGGACAGTGCAAAAGAGGAGCTTTCGGCTGCGATGAAGGAGAATGTCAAAGATGAAGGGAATAACTGATGGGCAGGGTCTTTTTGGTGATCATAGACGGACTGGGAATAGGAGCCCAGGAAGACGCAGCAGAGTACGGTGATGAATCTGCAAATACGCTGGCCGGGGTTAGCAGGGAAACGGGATGCAGGCTTCCGAACTTTGAGAAACTGGGGCTGGGAAATATTGAGCCCCTGCCGTCTATTCCACCCGTTGATTTTCCCGTTTCGTGCGTGGGGAAGATGCGGGAGGTTTCGGCTGGAAAAGATTCTACCACAGGGCATTGGGAACTTGCGGGACTGATTCTCGACAAAGCATTTCCAACCTATCCCAACGGATTTCCTGAGGATGTTATTGAACGGTTTTGTACCGTAACGGGTCATCAAGGTGTTTTGTGTAATCTGCCCTATTCGGGTACGGATGTAATCAGGGATTACGGGAAAGAGCATCTGTCAACCGGCCGGCCGATTGTTTACACTTCGGCTGACAGTGTTTTTCAGGTGGCCTGCCATGCGGATGTGACACCGGTTGAGACTCTCTACCGATGGTGCGAGCATGCCAGGACGAATGTTATGGTCGGAGAACATGCAGTGGGGAGGGTTATCGCAAGGCCTTTTGAAGGGAAGCCGGGTTCGTTTGAGCGCATTTCAGACCGCAGAAAAGACTATTCACATCCGGTTCCAACACCCAATATGTTAAGTGTGCTGCAGAAAGCGGGCGTAAAAACCTACTCGATCGGTAAGGTGATCGACCTGTTTGCAGGTGAGGGATTCAGCCAGTACCGCAAAACAAGAAGTAATGCAGAGGGAATTTCACAGCTTCTCAGCCTGATGAGCGCAGGTATCAACCATAGTTTTACATTTATCAACCTGATTGATACCGATCAGCTGTATGGTCACAGACAGAACCCGGAGGGATACGCTAAAGCGCTCGGTGAAATAGATCGCGCCCTGCCTGCCATGCTGGAAAAGCTGTCCGGTGAAGATCTTCTGATTATCACAGGCGATCATGGGAACGACCCCACCGATAACTCTACCGACCACACCCGTGAATTTGTCCCGCTGCTTGTATTTAAAGGAAGACCGGAAAAAAAGGACTGTGATTTGGGAGTGAGGGAAACGTTTGCTGACGTTTCAGCAACGATTCTGGACTACTTTGGCTGCGCAAATCCGCTAAATGGAAACTCTTTTTTGAAACAAATCAGCTGAAATTTACGCATATATCAGAGGGGCTGATAAACATAATAACGACCCTGTAGATTTTGTCAAATTTTGGTATATTTAATGTTTCGTATGAAAACTTGGCGCAACATCTTCAGGACCGTATCGTTCTCATACCAGTCTATAGCAGGCTATTAGCAATCTGAACATAGAAAACAATTAAACGTGGCAAAAAGCTCAGGAATTTCTACCAGAGAGTCCGAATCACTGGACCGCTATCTACACGAAATTGGAAAAGAGAAACTGATTACCCCGGACGATGAGGTCCGTCTTGCAAAAGAGATACAGAAAGGGTCGCAGAAAGCTCTTGAAGAATTAACCAAAGCCAACCTGCGTTTTGTGGTATCTGTCGCCAAACAGTACCAGAACCAGGGGTTGTCGCTGGGTGACCTTATCAATGAAGGGAACCTCGGATTGATCAAGGCGGCAAAACGTTTTGATGAAACCCGCGGATTCAAATTTATTTCCTACGCCGTTTGGTGGATACGTCAGTCGATTCTGCAGGCACTGGCCGAGCAGAGCCGAATTGTGCGTCTGCCGCTTAATCGGGTTGGTGCACTGAACAAAATCGGAAAAGAGCTCTCCAAGCTGGAACAGGAGTATGAACGTGTACCCTCCGCAGCCGAACTGGCTGAAAGCCTGGATATGACCGTTTCGGAAGTTGCGGATACGCTCAAAATTTCAGGACGACATCTCTCCATGGATGCCCCGTTTGCACAGGGCGAGGATAACCGCCTGCTCGACGTGCTCGAAAACGAAGAGATCCCCAATCCGGATAACGATCTGATGGGCGAATCGCTGAAAGTGGAAATTGAGCGCGCCCTTTCCAAGCTGACCAAGCGGGAAGCAGAAGTGATCCGGCTCTATTTTGGTATCGGCCGTGAGCACTCCCTGACGCTTGAAGAGATCGGCGAACGTTTCGATCTTACTCGCGAGCGCGTACGACAGATTAAGGAAAAAGCACTGCGCAAGCTGCGGCATCATAACCGCAGCGCCGCACTCCGCGCTTATCTGGGCTGATCCATCCCTCAACCTATGAGTTTGTCAAAGCCGCTCTCCCAATCCGGAGCGGCTTTTTTTATCGTATTAATTTATTTATACAATAAATCATTGTCATTTATGACTTTCAATAATATTTAAAACTTCTATATTTGATAGTGATTTTGAATAAAATTTGATATCTGTCATTAATGCAGAATAAAAACCCAATTCTAAATAGCCCATATAAAGAGCCAAAATATCACTATGCGACTAGAGGAGACGGTAGCCTGGATTATGCTGAAGTAATTGAAGGGCGCAGATTATTTGTACCGGATTTGAATGCTCCTATTCCGAATAAAGCGGGTGATCAAAAAGAAGTATTCAGCGTAAATGATTTTGGAAGGCAATATGATACTTTACTTGTCAACCAGGTAAGAAAGCATACCAGGGATTGGAGAGAACAGAAGTATCCTGGGGTAACAAGAGTATCAAAAGATTTAATGTCTCACTGGTTTCTTCAATATGAAGATGAGCCTCGAAAGAACCTCTTTTTTGCACAGCGAGAAGCTATTGAAACAGCAGTTTGGCTGAATGAAGTAGCATCTAAAAGCAATTATGGTCAAAACATTATACAAAGACTGCAAACTGAACAGCAAAACGTAAGTAAGAAAAAAGCAGAGCAGTTGCCGCGAATTGCCTTTAAAATGGCAACAGGAACAGGTAAAACCGTGGTAATGGCTGCTTTGATTCTGTACCACTATCTAAATCGAAGCGAGTATAAACAAGACACACGATTTGCCGACTATTTTCTTGTTGTGGCTCCAAGTATTACTATTAGAGACAGATTAGGAGTTTTACAGGTTGATCGTAGCTCTGATAGAGAAGTTGAGCGGAATGATTATTACGCAGAAAGAAAACTGTGTCCTCCGAAATACAGAGATCAGTTAAACGGGATCAATTCACGGTTAGTGATTACCAACTACCATAGCTTTATGCCTAAAACCCTTCAGGGGAATAAGAAAAGCCCGTATGATGGGAAAGTGGATGCAGAAGGTAACAAACAAGAGGCAAAAGAATCACCATCACAAATGGTGAAGCGTGTTCTCAAAAATTTCAAATCCGGAAGCCGTTTATTGGTTTTAAATGATGAAGCTCATCACTGCTATCTTCCAAAACGAAAAGGAAGAACAAAAGATCACGAAGGTAGCAACGAAAATGAGAAAGCAGCGGTATGGTTTTCAGGACTGTCAGAAATTGGCAAAAGATTTCAAATCAATAATGTTTATGACCTTTCTGCTACACCATACTATTTAAATGGATCTGGATACACTCCTTACAGTCTTTTTGGATGGGTAGTTTCTGATTTTGGTTTGATTGAAGCGATTGAAAGCGGGCTTGTGAAAATCCCTTTCCTTCCTATTGATGATACCTCTCAGGAATTGGATGAAGCAAAATTGAAGAATCTATACGATCATGTAAAAGATAAACTTCCGAAGAAAGGTCGGCGGAAAAGGAAGAAAGAAGCAAAAAAGAAGGGGAAATCGATAGGTGATGAAGTACCGGATTTACCCCCTCTTGTTCATCTTGCTATGGAGAAGTTTTACAAAGACTATCTCGATTATGAAGAAGGATTACGTAAGGAAGGTGAGATAAGTCCGGATCTGTTATCGTCACCACCCGTTTTTATTGTTGTTTGTAACAACACATCCGTTTCTCGTGAGATGTATAAAGCGATAGCCGGTTACGAGATTCTGAATGAGGATGATGAAATAGAACGGGTTGTTGGAGGAAAACTGGACTTATTTTCCAACTATGATGAGCAAACCAATCGCCCTAAGAGAAAATCACCTACTCTCTTGATTGATAGTGAAGCGCTGGATGATGCTGATCAGATTAATAAGGATTTTAAAAAGATTTTCGCATCGGAAATTGAAGAATTTAAGAAACAGTACGCTAATCAATATGGACAGGGGACGGCTGATCGGATTGATGATGCAGATATATTACGAGAGGTGGTAAATACAGTTGGTAAACCCGGAAAACTTGGAGGACACATTCGCTGTGTAGTCTCAGTTTCGATGCTTACTGAGGGGTGGGATGCTAACACTGTAACTCACATTATGGGTTTGCGTGCTTTTGGCTCTCAACTATTGTGTGAACAGGTGGCTGGTCGGGCTTTGCGGAGAATGAGATACGATCTGGTTGGGTATGATAAAGAAGGAAACCCGACGAAAGATCAGCGGAAAATAGTAGAGTATAAATTTCCACCTGAATATGCCCAGATCATCGGTGTTCCCTTTAAACTGTTTAAACAAGGTGCTACGGAACTGCCTGAGCCTGTTGAAACACATCGAATTTATGCCATGCCGGAGAGGCAAAAAGAGCACGAAATTACGTTTCCTGTATTGAGCGGTTATCGTAAAGAGTTTTCAGAAGATGAATTGACTTGTGACTATACAGATGTTGAGCCGTATGAAGTAGATTTAACGGACTTACCACTTGGGACAACTATGGGATCTGCTTTTACGGATGATGACCGGCAGCTAAAAGTTCAATCTGTGAAAGAAAAACGGGATCAGGAAGTTATTTTCAATTTGACCCGACACGTTCTTCGTTATCATTTCTCAGATGGCGAAAAGAATCTAAACTTTGGCCTGTTCAACAGGGTGAAAAAGATAGTTGAGAAGTGGTATGATGAGCGATTGACGGTTATAGGGCATGAAGACAATGTGTATAAACGGCTGATTGAAATCTATGATCCCATCGCGGTTACAGATCACATTATGAGAGGTGTGAATGCGGTAAAGAACACGGAAGAGTTTATTCGGCCCATTTTTGCCCGTTCCTCAGAAAAGTTTGGCAGTACCCGGTATGTAAATGGTGTAACGCAACGTGAAGTACGGCCTACAACCAAAAGCCATGTGAATGCGGTTGTAGCTGATTCCGACTGGGAGCAAATCGCCGCTAAAGAGATGGAGAATCTGGATGAGATCCTGAGCTATGTAAAAAACGACTATCTCGGTTTTTTTATCCCATACCTCAAAGATGGTTCGGAGCGAAATTACCAGCCGGACTTTCTATGCCGGTGCAAAACACCATCCGGAAAAATCATAAATCTGATTCTCGAAATCAGCGGTTACAATAAGGATAAAGCTGAAAAGAAATTCTATACAGAAAAATTCTGGCTGCCGGCCGTGAATGCGGTTCGGGATAAATACAAGTATGATGAATGGCATTTCCTTGAGGTGGCCAACGATATTCGCAATACGCGGCAGCTTTTGATCGATAAAATCAGGTCGATAACATGAAGAGAAGGAATGAATATGCGATTAGTTGGGAACTTTTTAGTCAACCTATAAGTTGATTACCATGAAAATTGTTCCTATAATCGAAGATCCTGAGCCGATACTGTATACTGTTCAGTATCTTAATGAAGAAAAAGATGAGTTAGACAAGGCGTTTGATGAATGGATGGATCCCGAGTTTTTGAAGCATTTCTTTGAATTAAACTCAGAGGACTTGAAAGCGTATAATAATTTTCATGGCACCCATTACACGGTAGATGAAGCAGTATCAAAGACAATTGACGATGCCTTTGATTTTCAAGATCTATTATACGAGGCTGCAGACCCTGGAAATAAAACTGAGTTGAAAATTCTTCAGGATTTATTTGAACCTCTGCGCAATCATGAAAACGAATATTATTCGCTGCAAAAAAGTAAAGCAAGAAACTCCTGGCTCCGTTTTTATGCCATACGAATTGAAGAGAATTTATACGTTATAACAGGTGGATGTATAAAACTCACACAAAAAATGAAAGAACGCACTCATACCGATTTGGAATTGAAAAAAATCGATCAAGTGAAACGGTATTTGAAGAATAAAGGGCTTATCAATAAAAAAGCGTTTAAAGAATTAGAATTAGGTATTTAATACCATGACTGATATAAAGAAAAAAATAGCTGAAGTAGCTGAGAAAGATAAAAGCAAGTGGCTTGAAAAAGCTAAATATCGTCGTGAAAATCGTGATTGGTTAGTGAAATCAAAGCGTATAGCTCTGCGTGTACTCGGTGTGCTCAAGGAAAGAGGTATGCAGCAGAAAGAGTTGGCGGAAAAGTTAGGGGTATCCAAACAGCAGGTGAGCAAAATTGTGAAAGGAAAAGAGAACCTGACTCTCGAAACAATTTCAAAGCTTGAGAAAGCTTTGGAGATATCTTTGTTAATAATTCCAAGCCATAAATCTGAATCAGATCAACAAGAGAAACCAGCTAGAGCTCAAGTAGATCAATTTAGTAAATTAAAGGAAACAGCAACTATTCTTTCACAAATTGAACCGCAATTGATTAGTTATCTGCAAGTAGCCATGGATTCTGAAGAATATGCTGCTCGTGAAAGTGTCAAAAGAACATTTATTAATCTTTTTGATGAAATCAGAAGAGATGAGACTAAAGATAACAAGTACTTGTTTAGTTATTTGTTATCTGATGTACGTCATCAATACATTAACACAGTTAAAGAAGAGGTTAGGAATAGTTTTGCAAAAAATATCCCTACTGTTAAAACACACTTCTCCTCTAAAGTCAAATGGACTCAAGCAAATAAGCAGGTTTGGGAATCACCTGAGGATAAACCAAAAATGATGCTTGTTGGATGAGTACAAAAAAAGATTTAGTGTTTGGCTTTAAATTTTCAGATATCGATACTCATGAGTTTGCCACAATTGATGAAAATTTTAAAGACTCGGAACCATCTAACCTTGCACTGTCCATTAATTATGGTGTGAATCCGGAGCTTCGGGGTGTCGGCATCAAATTCAAAGTTCAATTTGAACAAAAGAAGAAACCTTTCCTCATTATTGCAGCCACATGTGGATTTGAAATTGAAAAGAAAGCGTGGGCTAAGCTGCTGGATAAAGAGTCAAACAAATTAATCCTCCCTGAGGACTTTGCCTCCCACCTTGCCGTTTTAACCGTGGGAACCATTCGGGGAATTTTACACGAAAAAACAAAGGGTACTCCTTACAACAAATTTATTCTACCTCCGATCAACCTGACAGAGTTGATTAAACAGGATGTTGAGATTGATTTAGAAAAGCTGGAAGAACCTGAATAGGCACATTCCTGGATATATTGACGTCAGAATGTTGGCGACTCGATTGGGGGTTTTGGTTTAATTACATTCATTTTTTTATAAATACCTATTAATCTGCTATGGCTAAATCCTACCGGCATTCCGATAAGCGCGCTCACATTCCTTCAAAAGAAGAAGCGGGGTACGAAGATGCCAACCCCAATGTGCAAAAGGGAAAAAAGAAGTTACAAATTCCGGTAAACCCGGTCATTGAGCGTGGCCGAGATCCGGAACTGTTCTGGATGCACAAATACAATAACGATAAGGAGATTGCTCTGCTACTGGATGCCATTGCCGGCAGCAATGATAAAGAGGAGATTAAGGAACTGGCCGCAGAGCTTCGCGAAATCGTACTGAATCCCGATTCCGGCAATGAACGCTGGAAAGAACTGCTGGAAGTGGACATTCGCTCACTCTACCGGTATGAACACATTGCGCCCGAAAAATTGATTAAGGGGTTACATCGTCTGGTAGAGGAAAAACAGGATCAGCCTGATCTGTTTTCTACCAATGAACTATTTGGCAATGCACTTGAGAAGGATGAGCTTGAAAAGGTAAGCGAATATTACAAGCATAATGATGGTTGGAGTAACCGCCTGATACAGGGCGACAGCCTTCTGGTAATGAGCAGCTTGTTGGAACGCGAAGGCATGGCCGGACAAGTACAGATGATTTACATTGACCCACCCTACGGCATTAAGTACGGCAGCAACTGGCAGATGAAAGTTAATGATCGCTCGATGTCGTATTCTGATCCTGATAAGGATTTATCTGGAGAACCAGAAGTGATTAAAGCCTACCGCGATACCTGGGAACTGGGGATTCACTCCTACCTGAGCTATCTGAAAGAACGTCTGCTGGCCGCCAGGGAATTGTTAAAAGAGAGTGGGTCCTGCTTTGTACAGATCAGTGATGAAAATGTGCACCTCGTAAGGAATTTGATGGATGAGGTGTTTGGAAGTGAGAATTTTTCATCAATGATATACTATGCTACTACCAGTGGATTTACTACTAACACGCTGAGTAGAGTTGGTGATTATATTTTATGGTATGGGAAAAATCTTAAAGAAATAAAGTACCGACAATTATTTGACGAATTAGATCTTCCAGTAAATGACCCGAATTATCGATTTATAGAGCTCAAGAGTGGAGAAAGAAGAAAAATGACTAAACTTGAGAGAGAAAATCCTCAAAATATTCCAGATGGTGCAAGAATTTACAGGATAGGAGACCCAACCTCTCAGGGTAAAGCTTCAGAAGATGAACCATTTGAATATAAAGGTGAAATATATAGACCTGGAAATAGGCACTGGACACATACAGTAAAGGGATTGCAAAATCTTGTTGATAAGAATCTAGTTGTAAAAACTGGAAATAATCTTGGTCTCGTAAGGTATTTTGATAATTATAAATTAAAAGAATTGAGCAACAATTGGTTAGATACTGGAACCGGCGGCTTTAATGAGACAAAACGGTACGTTGTTCAAACTAACGCGAAAGTTGTAAAACGGTGCATTTTAATGGCTACTGATCCGGGTGATTTAGTTTTAGATCCTACTTGTGGTAGTGGTACAACGGCGTATGTTGCCGAAGAATGGGGACGTAGATGGATAACTATTGAAACTTCTCGCATAGCACTTAATATTGCTAAAACTCGATTAATGACAGCAGCATATCCTTATTATTACTTGCATAGTGAGGTTAATATAAATCGGGGATTTAAAAAGGATGGTTCTATAAAGAAAGAGGTGACCTATAAGCCTGAATTAGACCAAATTCAAGATATCCGTCAAGGTTTTGTATACAAGGAAGAACCGAATGTATCAATGCGACAACTTGCTTATGATGAGCCTCCAGATACAGAGACACTATATGATAAACCTTTATTAGATCAAGATAAACTCCGTGTAACTGGTCCATTTACAGTAGAGACTCTTCAAAATTTTGAACCGGTTGCTCCCGAACAGTTGGAAGACAAAACCAACTCCGATGAAAATGGCCAGCGATTCGAAGAGCTGGTGTTTGAGCATTTGAAGTCGGCCGGTGTAAAGAATGGTATTAAAAATGAACAGGCGGTATTTAAACGAATTGAGTCGCTGGCGGATGTGTGGCTGAACGCTGAAGGATTTTATGATACCGAGCATGGTGAGCGAAAGGCGTATATGCATATCGGTCCCAAGTTCGGTACGGTGAGTAAAGAGGCTGTCAACAATGCCGTAAAAGAGTGCCGTGCCCGCGGTGATGCCGACTGGCTCATCATTCTCGGTTTCAGCTTTGAAAGCGACATCCAGAACCAGACTCATACAACCAGTATGGGTACTTTCGAAGTCACCAAAGTACGCATGCATGATGATCTATTGCAGGAAGGCCTACTCAAAAAAGACAAAAAAGCGGCCTCCTTCATAACAATTGGTGAACCCGATATCAAAGTGTCACCGTTGGAGGAAGATACTGACAAAGTGCAAGTCGAAATCCTCGGCCTCGATATCTACGATCCCATCAAAGACCAGGTAAAAGCCCGTAACCGCAAAGACATTGCCTACTGGATGGTGGACGATGATTATGATGGCAGCAATTTCGTTGTGAAACAGATTTTCTTTTGTGGCGGCAGTAAAGATGAATTCAAGGATTGGGAAAAAGGCCTCAGCGATCTGGCCAAACAGAGCCAAAAACGAAATGCCGAACGCACTCTCAAAATTGAAATCGACGACGAAGCCTTCGACCGGCTATACGGATTTAAATCCCACCTCATCAAGAAGAAAGAAGGCCAAAAAATTGCGGTTCGGGTTGTGAGTCAGTTTGGGGAGGAGAGTACGAAAGTTGTGGGGGTTTAATATTGTTTATTTATGCATTTCATTACATAATTTAATTTGAAATGTATCTAGATGCACTGCGCAAGCTGCGTCATCACAATCGCAGCGCCGCACTCCGCGCTTATCTGGGCTGATCCATCCCTCAACCTATGAGTTTATCGAAGCCGCTCTCCCAATCGGGAGCGGCTTTTTTTATGATGCAATCACATGAACATGTGATTTGACCCTGTCTGTGAACTTGTTAGCTTTTATGGATGCTGAAATACTGGCTGATCATACAGTTTGGGTTTCTTTTCACAGTGTTGTCACTCCCTGTGAACGGGCAGATCATGCCGTTCCGAAACTACTCCATTGATGTGGGTCTGAGTGAATCCGTGGCTCACGACCTTATTCAGGATGAGCGGGGATATGTATGGGTTGCAACCGGTTACGGCTTGAACCGGTTTGATGGCAATTACTTCAGGCAGTTCTACGAGGATGACGGGCTTGCCAATAATAAGGTCAACTCACTCTACCAGGATTCAGAGAAAAAAATTTGGGTAGGCACTGAAACCGGCATCTCACTACTTGAAGATGATTCTTTGCACACTCCTTCCCATCTCACAGGACTGAATCAATTTGCGATACGCTCCATTTTTGAAGACAATCAAGGCTCATTCTGGTTCGGCACGGACGAAAACGGACTTTGGAAACTGGGCCCTGATAACGAGCTCTATTCTGTTTCAGAACGATTGAATATCCCGGCGGTCTCGGTAAGGGCTATTGATCAGTCGGCAGACAATACCATCTGGGTGGCATCACGTGAAGGTGTTGTTCGGATAAATGATGGTGAGGTTGTTCATTACGATAAGGATGACGGACTGCCTGAATTAAGGGTGAGAGATATCGTTGCAGATGATTATGGACGTGTTTGGGCAGGTTCAAGGTCGGGCCTGGCTCTTTATCAGAACGGGAGTTTTCGTCTCTACACGCAGAATGACGGACTCAATGACAATCGGATTCAATCGATTACGGTAGAATCGGAAAACCGTATATGGCTGGGCACAGAAAATGGCGTTTCCCTTTTTAACGGACAGGATTTTGTGAATTATACGCGTGAAAACGGACTGCCTGCTACCATCATCTATGATACCATGAAGGACCGCGAAGGCAATATATGGTTCGGCACCCTGGGCGGCGGAATAAGCATCTATTCCGGCGATATCTTCTACAGCTATACGATAGACAACGGGCTTCCAAATAACGTGGTAAACGGTTTTGAAGAAGATGAAATGGGCAGAATCTGGGCGGCTACGTTTGGCGGGGGGTTGGTCATTATTGATGACGGAGAATTTTCCTATTTCACTGAAGAAAACGGACTGATTGACAATAAAGTCTATGCGATTTACAGAGATAGTTTTAACCGAATGTGGATCGGGACCAATGAGGGGATATCAGTCTACGAAAATGGTGAGTTTCGCACATTTGAGCTAGACGGAGTTCAGCTCAGAACCGTAAGGAAATTTTTCGAGGACCCCGAAACCGGCGACTTCTGGATCGCTACCTACAATGACGGACTATTTCGTCTTCGGGATGGTGGGTATGAGCAATACCATACAGGAAATGTATTGACCAATAATACGGTGATGGATATCAAAAAACATTTCAATGGTGATATGTGGTTTGCCACCTACGGCGGCGCGGTACGCTACGACGGGGAAGAATTTCACTTTGTTACCATTGCGGACAATCTTCCAAGTAACGGCGTAATTCACATTCATATTGATCAGAATGGGGAAGTCTGGTTTTCCACCTTTAACGGGCCCGCTTACTATAAAGACGGGCGGGTACAGCGAATTCTGCGAACCGACAGAACCGAGTCGATTTTCTACTACACCGAGCAGGATTCTTTTTTCCGGTACTGGTTTGGTACCAATACGGGGTTATATCTGTTCAGGAAGTCTGAATTTGATACGCACACCACAGAGCTGGAGAGAATGCTTTCATACCGATTGTATACCACAAAGCAGGGCCTTATAGCCAATGAGCTCAATGCAGGGGCTTCGCTGCTCGCATCTGACGGCAGTATGTGGCTGGGCACGGTTGAAGGATTGAGCCGTTTTTTTCCGGATAGAATTCAGAAAAACAGAGTGCCGCCCGGACTTGAATTTCAGGAGCTGCTGATGAGCGGTACGCCCGTTCAAAATAACCGGAAATGGCAGTTCAAATACGATCAGAACTTTCTTCAGGCTACATTTATCGGCCTTACTTATGAGGCCCCTGAGCAGATTATTTATGAACACAGATTGAGAGGGTATAACGACTGGCAGCTTACAATGGAAAACAGTGTAAACTACCCGGAACTTCCTTCTGGTGACTACCGTCTTGATGTGAGGGCCTACAATGCAGACGGTACGCGAAGTACGAAAACAGCATCCTTTGAGTTTAAAATATTCCCTCCCTTTTATTTGCAGACATGGTTTTTGCTGCTGGTCATTGCTGCGATTATCGGGTTGGTATTATTCTCCGTTCGTTATTTCAGGGTTACCAAACAGGTGGATATGGAAAAGATGCGGGTTCAGATTGCAAGCGATCTGCACGACGATGTGGGATCTTCACTGACTGAGCTGGCGCTGCAGACAGATTTTCTTCAGGCTGTTGAGCTCAACCCGGAAGTGAAAGACACGCTCAAACAGATTGGTGAACACAGCAGGAAAATCGTTTCGAGCCTGGATGATATTGTTTGGTCGATCGATTCCCGGAATGATACGGCCGGAGACCTTACAGACAGAATGCAGGATTACGTGAACCACATTTTTGTAAACGGCCACGCTGACGTGTTTTATCACTTCGAAGATCTGCAGATGGACCAGAAGCTGCCTGTGGACGTTAAAGAAAATATTTACCTGATATTCAAGGAGTCCGTTAACAATGTAGTGAAACACTCCAATGCGACCCGGGTGGATATCTATTTTTCATTCAATGGCAAAAACTATGAACTTGTGATCCGCGACAACGGAACGGACAGCAATACAAACCGGAAATCGGGCCAGGGTTTAAGGAATATGAAAATGCGCGCCGAAAGGATCGGAGCGGATATATCCATCGAGCCGGGAGACGGATTTACGGTGGAAATGAAGGGAACCGCGTAGCGAACAGGCTGTGCGGACAATTAAATCAGAGAAGGAGGAACAGATATGATTGAAGTAGGAATCGTTGAAGACAATGTAAAAATCAGAAATCTTATCCAGCGCTACCTGGACATGCAGGAGAATATGAGCTGCAAGGCCGCCATGGATTCTGTTGAAGAGATGCAGGAGCACCTGAGCAAGCATGATCCGCCGGATGTGCTTTTGATGGATATCCAGCTCCCCGGAATGTCAGGGATTGAGGGTATCGGACTGATCAAGAAAGAGTATCCTGAAATTGAAATACTGATGCTCACCGTCTATCATGACTCGCACAAGATTTTTGACTCCCTTGTTGCCGGTGCATCCGGGTATCTGTTGAAGCATACCTCTCTGCCGGAGATCAAGGAGTCGATCGAAAATCTGATCGAAGGCGGCGCACCCATGTCGCCCCAGATTGCACGCAAGGTGATTCAGCACTTTAACAAACCCGAGACGGAAAAAAAGCCGGAAAGTGATCTTACGGCAAGGGAACAGGATATTGTAAACGGGCTGGTGGATGGCCTGAGCTACAAAATGATCGCCGATCGCTTTGATATCTCCATCGATACGGTACGCGCCCATATCCGGAATATTTACAAGAAACTGCATGTGAACTCGAAAGCAGAGGTCATTGCCAAGTCACTGAGGGGGGAAATATGATGTCACATGATCATGCGATAAAAAGCCATCATTATTATGAATACTCTTTAGTAATTAATTACGCTAACTAATAGAGTGCCACAATGAAATCCAGTATAATACATCTGTTGATATATATTACGGGGCTGTTGGCTTTATCAGGTTGTTACACATCGTTTAAAACAATTACGCCGGAAGAATCTGAGTATATTAACGGGATGGGGGAGGCGACACCCGTTGATGATCGCTGGATTGAGGCGAGCGGTCCATATTATTTTGTCGATTACAGTGCAAGAGAGTGGTACGGATATGCCGGAATCGATTTGGCAGGTGATACCACGTCTTCAGTAATGGCCAGTTTCCGCCAGCAAAACCCAACCAGATCCTACTGGTTTTCAACCTACGGAGGTTCATTTTTTTACAACTACCCCGGATATACAAACAGCTACCTGTATAGCACGTTCGGACCCTTTGTACTGGGCAATGCCAATATTATTCCTGGCGTCTTTCATCCGCCCTACTTTTCGAACCAGTATACGTACAGCTTCTTTTATGACAGATGGGCACAGTGGTATTACTGGGATAGTGAGCGGCCGAACAGTTGGTGTTACAACCCATTCCAGCTATCCGCATTTTATGGGTCAAGCCTTCCTTGCGGTGAATCGACAAGTACATCTTTAGCACATTCAAACTATGATAATAATAAGGTTTTAAGGGATAGATTGGGTGTGAATCCTGCTTTTAACAGAAGTGAAAAAGACAGAGTGGGTGAGGACCCTGATCTTAATATAGGTGAAAGGGACAGGGTTCTTGCGAGAAAATTTGACGAAAATGGCGTAAGGGCACTCCGAAGCCGGACAGAGATATTACGCAACAGGATTAATAATGTGAGAGTGGAACAGATAGAGACCGGCATTAGTCGTGAAGCTCAAATGATAAGATGGGCCATCGAGTATCATGAGAGAAACCGCTCATCAAGGAGCACATTTTCAAATTACAACCGGAATTCTTCCAGAAACAGCGGTGTCTCTCACAATTCAGGTATCAGCAGAACAGGCTCCTCGGTTAACACTTCATCCGGATCATCAGGCCGCACCAGGAGCGGTACTTCAACTACAAGAGAGAATAATAATTAACGATATGTCCTGAGATTCCGAAGGGATTCATCACGGGTTGTTTTAGAGTACTGATTTTGGCTGACTGTCCTGCTTTGGATCAGTCAGCCTTTTTTAATATATGGGCTTTTGAAACGGGTGCAGCCTACTACGCTATCCACTATGCTAAAGCTTCGCAGGCCAAGGGGCTACAGGGTTCAAGGTACAAGGTACCCCGAAGACTCGGAGCTGCGAACAGCACGCAGCAGGTTCAGGGTGAAATCTAAATCAAAGATCTCCGACCACTAATCTCCAATCGGATATCTTGATGGTTCAGGCTGCAGGCATCAAGCATCAGGCGGCAGGTTTAATTATCGGTGCCACTCTTTAGCCAGGAATTGACAAACGCTGCAGGCGTGGCCATATCATAGCCGCCGATTTTAATCAGCGGTTCGTTGATCGCCAACTAAGGTTCCTCCGGGGCCGGATTTAATCAGAACCTCTTTTCGTATCGAGGAGGCAATGGGAAAGATTCTATAGGTCGCCGACGCCATCTTTTTGGTTATCATCATGCTTTGACTGGCAAACGTATTCGTGAAAACGGAAGCATCAGGGTAGGACACCCGTTAAAATTATGTGACTGGTAAAATGTCTTGTAACAGAGTGAAAATTGCATCACATGGAAATGCGATATGATAAAACTCAATGAGGTATTATTTTTTCAGAACATATATAAAATAAGCCGGTACCTGCTATGACATTAACATTTCGGATTCACACAGTTCTGCTGCTCTCCACCCTGTTTTTTGTATCAGGCTGCTATACACATATGCAGACTACAGAAAGGGAATCAGATGCCGGATACTATGAAACCGGACAGCAAAAGGTACCTGAAAGATATACAGATATTGAGAACCGTGAAGATGAAGCAGTAAACACGGAGGAGTATGTAGCCGGTGACAAGAGCGGATGGATAGACGCGGACGTGGCCTATTTTGTAGATGAAGAAAGCCGCAACTGGTACCTGGAGCACGGCATTTCACTCGCCTACGGCCATAGCTATCCCTATCGTGCCGGTTACCGGCAGGTGTACGATCCAAACTGGTTTTTTTCACCCTACGCGTATTACACATATGAGGGCGAATACTTCATTGTTCCGGGTTTGAGGAATCCATACAGCAATTATTTCGGCGGGTGGAAGCCATGGAGAAACATAGGTTACAATCACCTCTATGCCTATTACAACTACCGCCCGTTATTTTTCTGGGGCAGGCTCAACTACGATTATTATGGTGGTTTATACTATAGTCCGCACATTTTTGCCGGATATCAGAAGGGTTGGAACAGCTACAACAATCGTATTACAGCAGAGGCGAGGGTCCATAATGATGATCGGGAGTACAACTTCACAAGCAACCCGCGAATAATAAGGCCGGTTGATGATAGATTAGGTTCAGTGCGGACAGAAATATTGCGAAACAGGATATTACACCGGGATTTTGAAAGGGTACAGAGAGACGCCGCCCGCGTAAACCTTACCGAGAGACGGGCTGAAGAGTATCGCGAAAGACTGGAGAGAAACAGGGCGGCCAGAAAAATGCATCTGAATGCAGGACGCAGTACATTTTCAACAAGGCGCAGTGAAGCGGGCGGTAACCGATCCGGATCCGTTGAAAGAAGGTCATCAGGTCATGTTTCATCCGGATCATCGTCCGGCCGAAGCAGAAGCGGTACATCCACTACAAGAGAGAATAATAATTGATGAAATAGCATTGACAGAGTTGTAAGAGGAGATTATTTACAGGGTGCCCCGAAGTCTCGGAACTGCGAACAGCACGCAGCAGGGTCAGGGTAAAATTTAAATCAAAGATCTCCGATCACTAATCTCCAATCGGATATCTTCATGGTTCAGGCGGCAGGTTTGATTTAAGGCAACACTATTTATTCCGGAAATTTCTCACATCGCTCATCATTCATCACTCATCGTCCATCAACCACTGTCTATTCGCGCCCGCGCTTATTTATCAGTATCTTTTAACTTTAATTAAAAGAATTCTATTGCTGCAAGTGGAACAAATCAGGTTGTGCACCCGTTAACTATATACAATTGGCAAAAAAGGAGATAAAGCCAGCAAAAGTGCATCACATGGAAATGCGATATGATGCTACAGGATGAGACGTTATTTTATAAGTAGAACATACAAGTGACATGAGCCGGAGGCTGTTATGACATCAAGAATACTAAACCATACAGTACTACTACTTTTTACCGCAATGTTTGCGTCAAGCTGCTACACACAGCTTGAAACCGTGGATAGAAGGGGGTATGACGGATACTATCCCGCAACACAGAGAGCAGCTCCTGAAAGACGCGCACCGGTGGAGGAGCGCGCAGACGAAATTGAGAATGTGGAAGACTACGAGCTGGGCTATGAAGACGGCTGGGTAGATGCGGAATCCTTCTATTTTGTAGACGAAGAGACCCGCGACTGGTACCTGGAACACGGCGCTTCCCTTGCCCACACAAAAAGCCATTCATACCGCTCAAACTACATGCGTCCGTATGATCCGGACTGGTTCTACTCACCCTACCATTACTACACCTACTATGGTGTGCCGCACTGGAGACACGGGTTTTCCATCCACTTCGGCTGGAGCAGGCCATGGGGATACTTTGGATTCGGATCCCATTTCGCCTATAACCGTTACTACTATGGTGGGTTTTATGACTATGGATACTATCGCTACCCGTTTTACGATCCATTTTACTATGGCGGGTACTGGAGCGGATGGTACGGTTACTACAATCGCCCGGTCGTGATCTATAACAACAATATTGTTAGCAATCGCAATTACAGTGCCAGAAGTACAGGCCTGGCTTCTTCAAGACGATCCACCATCAACCGTACGCGTCCCGATATTAACAGCAGCCGTTCTGCAGTTCGTGCCAATGCAAGATCTTCACGAATCGACAGCCGGTCGGCCGCACGCAGCACGGTTAGAAGCAGAGGCACGAGTACCCGAAGCAGCGTAGGCAGCCGATCAACCGGCCGTACCACAAATCGGGGGACCGTGAACCGTTCGGGCTCTTCAAGCCGCGGAAGCAGCGGTTCTGTGGGCAGAACACGCAGCAATAATCGTTCTTCCGGCAGCTCGGTAAATCGCAGCCGAAGCAACAATAATCGATCATCCGGAAGTTCAGTGAACCGAAGCCGGAGCAGTAACCGCTCTTCAGGCAGTGCAGTGAATCGCAGCCGAAGCAGCAGTCGTTCAAGCGGTTCATCCGCATCGCGAAGCCGATCCAATAACCGGCAGGCGGCAGCCGTTCAGTCGTCATCACGTTCAGATGTCCGATCAGACGTACGGTCCAGCATCATCAGCGGTCAAGGCAGCAGCGCAATCATCCGAAGAGGAGAAATAGCAAACCGTGAAAATACAGGCCGCACAATCAGAACAGAACGTTCATCAGGAAGATCAATGGAATCGACTTCTGCAAGGGAAAGCTTACTAAACCGTGCAGTTCCAGGTCAGCGCAGTTCCGGTATTGATATCGAAAATCTCCGGCCTGTAAACGTACCCCTGCGATCTGCGACGCGATTAAACCGTGAAGCGGCCCGGTCAGGATCAAGCTCGTTCGGCAGAATACTGCTGCGTGGAGCTACCCAGGCGGCATCGTCTGTGTTGCGTGAAGCAGCGGGCAGCAGCCGCTCTTCCAGATCCTCGTCTGTTGGCAGGTCATCATCAAGAAGTTCATCCGGTTCATCCGCAGTCCGAAGTTCCGGATCGTCAAGCCGGTCATCCGGAGTGTCCAGGTCTTCAGGCAAATCAGGCAGCAGCCGCGGAACGTCATCATCAAGAAGCCGATCATCGTCAAGAAACAACTAACTGACCGGGAACTTAATCTGATTTAAGCATCTATTCGATTGAATCATCTTCAACTACAGAGGAGACGTATGTCCGAAAATTCCATAAAAATTACCATTCTGTCGGTTTCCCTGATTCTTACCGCAGGAGTGGGTACTTCATTAGCCCAGGTTACCGGCGCCAATCCGAATAACAGGCTTCTATACAGCAATCAGGCTACACTGTTTGGGGATTATGGGCAGCCGCTGGATCCTGTATCCCTCATATTACCGGGTACAGCCTTTGGCGCGGGATTCGGATCCTATCAGGATAATCCGGCCAGTGCGGCATTCTTCAGGGAGAGTTTTGGAGAAGCGGGCTTCTCTCTCAGAAGTGTTGAGGAAGAGTCAATCTATCGCGGCAACAGCCGTCTTGCAGATGATCAGCAGACCACGCTGTCAAACCTGGGCGTTGTGTACGTTTTTCCAACCACCAGGGGAAGCCTGGTAGCAGGTGCAGGGTATACGCAGCACTCATCTTTTAACCGTGCACTCTCACTGAGAGCCCGGAATAACGTGAGCTCGATAACGGATAATTTTAAAACACCCGGCTCAAGCTACGCGGATATCGCATTTAACACATTTGCGACTGATTACGGAGATGAATTTCAGGATTGGGACGAATCCATTTTCCGGATTGGTTTTGACCAGCCCGGCGATTTTCTGGGAATCGACCAGAATGCAGAAATTTTCGAGAGCGGTTACGGAGGTGAATTTTCCGCGTTTCTGGGCACGGAGATTCGTAAAAATCTGATGATTGGGTTCAGTCTGGGATTATTAAATGGAAATTACACCTACACCAGGGCTTTTCAGGAGATTGATGGATTCAATGATTACAGCTCCGACTTTCTGGATGTGGACGGAGACGGTACAGGCGAAACCGATATTGACAGGATTTTACTGGACGACCGGATTGAGGTCGATTATTCCGGCATAAGACTGCGCCTTGGCGCCATTTACAAAATCAACAAGCACCTCAATGCAGGCGCAAGTTATGCATTTGGTACACGGATTCAGGTAGACGAACTTTTTTCAGCCAACATAGCCACCACTTTTGATAACGGTGAGATGTTCGAAGACGATATCGATTCAGAATTCCGATACTTTTTTACTTTTCCGGCCAGAACATCACTTGGATTGGCTGTAACCGATTATAAAGGCTTGACAATTTCAGCCTCGGCTGAGTATGTGGACTATTCGGGAACTGAAATCGACTTTGTGCAAAGCCGGCTTCTGGAAGATCAGCAGATCGAAAATGAATTTATCAGTGAAACTTTTTCCCCGGTATGGAACGTAAGGGTTGGCGCTGCCTATGATCTGAGCCCGTTTGCTACATTGCGGGGTGGATTTGCAGTTTATCCCGATAAGTTTGAGACGAGCGATAATGACCGGGGTGTGTTACTGTTCGGAGCAGGCTTTACACTCACGGACAATGTTCGTCTGGAACTTGCCGCACAATACACAAACTGGGAAGAGACCTCTGCGGTTTATGATTATGCCGAGTATGATTACTCCGATCTTCCGGACTCCTCGCCCTCGTTTACAATTGGATCGGAAAATGCAAACCGCAATGCAGACCGCTGGAACATGCTGGCCACGATAAAATTCGGGCTGTAACACACCAGAATAGTCTGCCGTTAGACGGCTTTATTCAGCAGATGAAGCAAGCTTCAATTGACTAACTGCAGGATGCAAGCCGCAATGGGAAGGGAAGGGGGCTGGTGTACCCTTTCATCCTAATTTAACGTGCATATCATTCGTCACTCATCCGTGTCGACCACGATCTCTTCATCCTCTTCCTGGCGCGGGTTTACGCTCAGTACGGCCGTTTTTACATGGCGAACCAGGTTGGCCGTAGTACTTCCCATCATGAGATAGTTAATGCCCGTGCGGCCCACGGTCGACATCACAATGAGATTGTAGGGGTTATCCTGCACATAGTTATAAATGGCTTCGTGCGGTGAATCCTGCGATACAATCACTTTAGAGGTAATATTGCCTTTGAACTTATGGAAATGCTCTTTTTCAAGCAGCTTGATACGGTCTTCCCTTATTTTCTGGAGTGACCGGTCCTCCTCGATGGTGTCGAACTGATCGAAGCTGAGAATATGGATCAGGTCGAGGTCGGCGCCGGTTTTTTCGGCGATATTCACAGCATGCGGGTAGGCAACGGTTGCATTATCGGAGAAATCGGTTGTAACCAGGATTTTTTTGAAAGATCCCACATCCGATTCATCTTCCACCACCATAACCGGTGTATGAGAGAGCCGCAGCACTTTTTCGGCAACGGATCCGAGCAGAAAACGCGTGAAACCGGTTCTGCCGTGAGTACTCATAATCACATAGTCGAAATCGGCCGAAATATCGATGATGCTTTGTGCCGGATTCCCCATGGCCACAACAGGGTCGCTCAGCCTGGATTCGTCTACTTTTTCTGCTGAAACGGACTTTAGCCGGTGTGTCAGATTATCTTCAATGGATTCAAAATCCTGATAAACCTGAGAACTCATTCCCAGGGCATAGGGTTCATCGAGTTCGGAGATGGGAATGTGTGAATGAAAAGGGGTAACCGTTCCATCCATCACTTTGGCAAACGTATCGGCCACTTCGAGGGCTTTTTCACTCAGTTCGGAAAAATCGACGGGAACAAGGATTTTCATGGCTCTCAGCTGTAAGTGTTAGGATTATACAGTAAAGTGATAAAAATACCTGAAAAGAGAAAGAAGCTCACAAAATGTTCCTGTTTCTCCTGATGGACCGGTAGGGAAAAGGATGACCGGGTTTTAAATTTCATTTTTTTCGTTCCGCCATATCATTCTTTTTGATTATACTATTCAGGAAATAAAAGAATAGTATTGGTTTTATGACACTTACTCCTGAACAAAATGCACGGCTTGAAATAGACCGCATGCTAGATTATTCTGGCTGGATCGTTCAGGACTATAAAAAAATCAATTTTGGGGCAGGGAAAGGAGTTGCAGTTCGTGAGTATCCCACGGAATCGGGGCCGGCCGATTACATCCTGTTTGTGAATAAGCAGCCGGTGGGTGTGATCGAAGCCAAACGGGATGATGAAGGACATCGAATTACCAAAGTGGAAGAACAGTCGGCGGGATATGCCACCAGCGGCCTGAAACACATCGGGGATGCCGACCTGCCTTTTGTGTATGAAAGCACCGGGGAGATTACCCGGTTTACCGACCGCAGGGATCCAAAGCCGCGATCAAGAGACGTGTTCTCCTTTCATCAGCCCGACACGCTGGAAGAGTGGATCCAGAATCCATCATTACGAGAACGGCTGCAGCATTTACCCGGCTTGAATTTTGAGGGACTGAGAAAGTGCCAGGTTTCGGCAATTGAAAATATAGAGACGTCATTTAAAGATGCGCGGCCAAGAGCCCTGGTACAGATGGCCACAGGATCCGGGAAAACATTTACGGCGATCACCATGATCTACCGCCTGCTTAAGTTTGCCGGAGCCAAACGTATTCTTTTCCTTGTGGATACCAAAAACCTGGGCGAACAGGCCGAGCAGGAGTTCATGAAGTACACACCATCGGATGATAACCGCAAGTTTACTGAACTCTACCCCGTACAGCGTCTGCAGTCCAACTACATTGCACCCGACAATAAGGTGTGCATCAGCACCATCCAGCGTCTCTACTCCATGATGAAGGGAGAGGAGCCGGATGAGCAGGTTGACGAAGAAAACCCCAATGAGCGGTATCAGCCGAAAGAACCGATGCCGGTGGTGTACAGTGAAAATATCCCGGTTGAGTTCTTTGATGTGATTGTGATCGACGAGTGTCACCGCTCGATCTACAACTTGTGGAAACAGGTGCTTGACTATTTTGACAGTTTCCTGATCGGCCTTACGGCTACGCCTGATAAGCGAACCTTCGGGTTCTTCAACGAGAATGTAGTGAGCGAATATTCCCATGAAGATGCGGTGGCCGATGGGGTGAATGTTGGGCACGATCTCTACACCATTGAAACGAAGATCACCAAAGAGGGTTCCCGGCTTGAGGCAGAAGAGTTCGTGGACAAGCGGGAAAAACTGACCCGCAAAACCCGCTGGGAGAAGCTCGAGGATGAAGTTGAGTACAGCTCCACGGCTCTCGACAAGGATGTGGTAAACCCGAGCCAGATTCGGAATATCATCCGCGCGTTTCGCGATAAACTGCAGGAGATCTTCCCCGACCGCGATGAAATTCCCAAAACGCTCATCTTCGCCAAGACCGACAGCCATGCCGACGACATCATTCAGATGGTGCGCGAGGAGTTTGCCGAGGGAAATGAGTTCTGCAAAAAGGTGACCTATAAGATTGAGGAAGACCCCAAATCGGTGCTGGCCCAGTTCCGGAATGAGTACTACCCGCGCATCGCGGTAACCGTGGATATGATTGCTACAGGCACCGATGTGAAACCGCTGGAGTGCCTGCTCTTTATGCGGGATGTGAAGAGCCGGAATTACTTTGAACAGATGAAAGGTCGCGGCACCCGCACGCTCGACCGTGAAGGACTGATCAAAGTTTCCCCGTCAGCCAAAACCGATAAAACCCACTTTGTGATTGTAGATGCCGTGGGGGTATCGAAAAGCGTGAAGACCGACAGTCGTCCGCTGGAGCGCAAACGAACGGTTCCGCTGAAGGATCTGCTGATGGGCATCATGATGGGATCGGAGGATGAAGATTTCTTCACCTCAGCTGCGAGCCGATTTGCCAGGCTGGAAAAGCAACTGAGTGACTCGGATAAACAAGAGTTCAATATGAAAACCGGTAAAACCATCAACCGTGTAACCCATGAACTGCTGGATGCCTTTAACCCCGATGCGATTGAGGATGAAGCGGAGCGATCCGGTGTGGATCACGGGCAGGCCAAAAAGAAACTGATCGAAAAAGCCTCTGCAACATTTACCGGTGAGATTATCGACTACATCGATAATGTGCGCAAGGTGCACGAACAGATTATCGACCGCGTGAACCAGGATCTGGTGACCTATGCCGGGTGGGATAAAGAGCAGAAGAAACAGGCCGAACAACTGGTGGCCGGTTTCAGGGAGTTCCTTGAGGAACATAAGGACGAAATCACGGCGCTCTCCATTTTTTACAACCAGCCACACCGCAGGCGAGAGGTGACGTACCGCATGATCCGCGACGTGCTTGAGGTATTGAAACGGGAAAAACCGCAGCTCGCCCCGCTGAATGTGTGGCAGGCGTGGCAGGCTGTGGAGAAGGTGAATGGCAATTCACCCAAAAATGAATTGATCGCCCTGGTATCCCTGATCCGTCGTGTAACGGAAATTGACGATGAACTGACTCCCTACGATGCCATCGTGAACAGGAACTTCCAGGATTGGGTGTTCGGAAAACAGGCCGGCAATCTGAAGTTCAATGAGGAACAGATGAACTGGCTGCGGATGATAAAAGACCACATTGCCACCTCGGTTCACTTCAACAAAGAGGATTTGAATATGGCACCTTTTGATGCAAAGGGCGGCATCGGGAAAATGTATCAGCTGTTTGGGGATGAGATCGACCACATCATTGAAGAGATGAACGAGGAGCTGGTGGCATGAAAACATTAAAATGCGAGCCGGCCACACATATTTTGTATATATTAAATTCTAACAAATAATGATATGGGTGTGGATTTCGAAAATGAACTTTCAATAGGTAACGGAATTTATACTATCCGGGAAATTGCACGAATTTTGCGCTTGCCTTATTCAAAAGTACATCGATGGCTGAATACATATTGGGAAGGCGAGCTCGGAAAATTTTTTGAGGGGAACTATTCCTGGAAAGTAGAAAACTCACAAGCGGTAGGTTTCCATACACTGATAGAATTCTATATTCTGGTTCAGTTTGCCGAAGCCGGGGTCAAAACAAGGGAAGTGTTAAAAGCACATATTGAACTCTCAAAGGAACTGCAAACTCCCTTTCCTTTTGCACAGCGGAATGTTCTTGAGAAAATACGAACGGACGGCAAGAAGATCTTTTTGACCAGTAACGGCATTACCTGCACACTTGACGGGACAAAACAGCTCAATCTCTCCTTTATACGCCTGTTTCTGAAGAACCTTGAATTTGACAGTGATCTGGTGGCTTCCAGATTCTGGCCGCTTGGAAAGGATAAGGGCATTTTGGTAGATCCCAGGCGAAAATTCGGACATCCGGTCGTGAATACATCCAATATTTATCCCGAGACGATTTACAACTTGTACAAGGCAGGTGAACCGGAAAAATTCATTGCATTTACCTACGAAATAAGTGAAGAGGATGTGAGGCACGCAATTGAATATTGCGAGGCTGCATGATTATTTACGTGGATGAAAACATGTCGCCTTACCTGGCCAGAGGGTTCGACATTTTACAGCGCCCGGAGAGTACAAAACTCCGGGACCCGATTGAGGTCAAATCCATTAAAGACGAATTCGGGGAAGGAGCATTGGACGAGGATTGGATTCCGCTCGCCGGTGAGCAAAACGCATGCATCATCACACAGGATTATAACATCCAGCGTATCACGCATCAGCGTGAACTTTGTGAGCAGTACGGCTTGGGGATGTTCTATTTCCGGCCGCCATCCAGGAAAGGTTTTCGATATTGGGATATGCTGAAAATGATGGTAAAGCACTGGCCGGACATCATCAAAATCTCCCAAAAGAAGAAACGACCGTTTGCATACAAAGCAAGCTCGAAGGGTAAATTGGAGGCGTTGTAACATTTTTAATCCAGTCTGCTGGACTATGGATTTCCTTAGTCTAATGAAAGGCGTTTTATTAGACTAAGGGGTGACAGGGTGTAGTCAGTATAAATCAGTAAAATGTAAAAGAGGTCGTTATGAACCAATTTGGCGGAGATTGGACAGCACTGAAAATTGAAATATTAGTTGAGTACGCCAAAGCTTACTTGACCATAATGAAAAAGCATATCTATTGGCGTACACTTTATTTTGACGGGTTTGCAGGTACGGGATTTATTGTGAGAGGCAAAGCTGAAAACCCTGAATTAACGATAGGTGCGGCTCGCAGAATTGTAGAAATTGATAAGCCCAAAAGTTTTGACGGATACTATTTTGTTGAAAAAGATGCTAAAAATGTGAAGGAATTAAGGAAAAATACTCAAGAGGCATTTCCTCAAAAGACAATCCATATTGTAGAAGATGATTGCAATATTAAACTGTCGGACATGGCTGAGCACTTGAAAAAGCCAAAAGATCAACGAAACTACGACAAGGTGCTTTCTTATATCGATCCTTGTGGCATGCAACTGGATTGGGACTCATTGAAAAAGCTGGAGGGCGTTGGCGCTGATGTTTGGATTCTTGTACCTACGGGAATGGGAGTAAATCGTCTGTTAAAGAAAGATGGTGAAATAAGTGATAAATGGATTGACAAGCTTGAACGGTTCCTGGGTTTAACTGAACAACAAATAAAGAATTTCTTTTTTCGTGAAAAGGTAGAATTAACACTTTTTGGGGAAGAAACTCGTGTAACCAAAATAGAAAAAGCGGTCCAAAGGGCTGCAGAATTATATCAGAATAGATTGGGTGATGTTTTTGAGTTTGTCACAGAACCTTTTGAACTGCGAAATGAAAAGAATTCAATTATGTATCATCTTATTTTTGTCTCGAATAATTCAGCAGCTTTGAAAATAGCTACAGATATCCTAAACAAATACAAACACCAGTAAAAATGTCAAAATCATCTATCGAATGGACAGAATTAACCTGGAATCCTGTAACCGGATGTACGAAAGTCTCCCAGGGGTGCAAATTTTGCTATGCAGAAGTGATGGCAAAACGTCTTAAAGCCATGGGTGTTGAAAAGTACAAAGATGGATTCAAGGTTCGAACGCATCCTGATACGCTCGAAGAACCATACAAATGGAAAAAATCCCGTGTGGTATTTGTGAATTCCATGAGTGATCTGTTCCACCCGGAGGTGCCGATTGAGTTTATTCAGGATGTATTCAAAGTCATGAATGAAAATCCCCGCCATGTATTTCAGATACTGACCAAGAGAACGGAACTACTGTTTGAATACGATAAAGCAGGATACATGAACTGGACGGATAATATCTGGATGGGTACGTCGGTGGAAGACAACCGTGTGAAGGAGCGGATTGATACTCTCAGTAAAACGAAAGCGGATACAAAATTCCTTTCTTGTGAACCGCTGATCGGGCCATTGACTGATATGAATTTATCCAATATTGATTGGGTCATTGTGGGCGGGGAAAGCGGCCACAACCCGCGCCCGATGAAAGCGGAGTGGGTGATTGATATCAAAGAGCAGTGTGCGGTTGCAAACGTACCGTTTTTCTTTAAGCAATGGGGAGGACGGAATAAGAAGAAAAACGGGCGGGAGTTAATGAAACAAACCTGGGATGAAATGCCGGAAATGCCTGAAGATTTTGTTGAAGTTTAAATTTATATGAAGTTTTTAATAAATAATTACTTATGCAGTTGATAAATAAATCAAAAGTAAAAAAGTGGTCTGTGATATCGGGTAAAATAAAAGTTCCTAAATCAATAAGTACGAATTGTCCACATAATGATTGCAGAGCGAAAGTCACATTTTCAGTTACAGATCTAAATGATGACAAAAAAAGAAATGCTGTTGCAGCTTCAGCTAATTGTCCGGATTGTAATAGAAAAGTTCACTTTTGGACGTTGAGAGATGAAACTAACACTACGAGCAAAAGTGAGCACCCAGCAGATATATACATGTATCCCCCTGCAAGTAATTTTTATCCAAACCCTGAATTTATTGATGATATTCCAGAACCTTTGCAAAGATCATTAATATCTACTATCGATTCATATAATGGTAAAAATTACGTAGCAACAGCTGTTGGATGTCGCCGAACTCTTGAAGGGATATTTAAATACTTACTTCCCAAGGAAAAGAGGAATGAAGTACTTGCAAAGCTAATAAACTACACAAAAGAAGAGGTTGACCTTGCAGCTCCATTATCTTCACTATCACATGCAATTAGAGATGGTGGAAATTTAGGAGCTCATTTTGATATGGAAAAAGAACCGGATGAAAATATGGCCCGACAAATGGTTGAATTAATAGATTATCTTATTTCTTATTTGTACGTCTTACCGAAGGAGATCGAAAAATTAGAAGAAAGCTTGGCAAAGGGGAAGTAGTAAATATTTATGGCGTTAGGACTCACACCAAAGGAAATTATTGATTCGGGAAGGCATCCCCTTTTAGAATGTTCAAAAGAATGGGAAAGGATTGAACTACAAGAAATTGCAGAGGTGCAAAATGGTTACGCATTCAAATCTGAGTACTTCAATCATGAATCAGGATTACCCCTTATAAGAATAAGAGACGTTGGCAAAAGTAAGGCAGAGGAGCTTTATTCAGGCGACTACAATGATGATTACTTAGTGAATAAGGGAGACATATTAATTGGTATGGACGGAGACTTCAGAGCTGCCTATTGGGTTGGAGAACCTGGGCTTTTGAACCAGCGGGTTTGTAGGATTCGAAACATCGATGATAGTTACTCAAAAAAGTTCCTTTACTATTTACTTCAACCTTATTTAGAGGCAATTCATGCAGAAACATCAGCAGTAACTGTAAAACATTTGTCTTCTCGGACTATTCAATCGATTCCACTCCCAAATCCCCCACTCCCCACCCAACACCGCATCGTCGAAAAAATAGAAGAACTATTCAGCGAGCTTGATCATGGTATGGAGAACCTGAAGAAAGCCCAGAAACAGCTCAAGACCTACCGCCAGGCGGTGCTGAAGGATGCCTTTGAAGGCAAGCTCACAAAAGAGTGGCGCGAGCAGCAGGACGACCTGCCCACCCCGGAAGAACTCCTCCAACAAATCAAAGCCGAACGCAAAGCCCACCGCGAACGGGAACTCGCCGAATGGGAAAAGGAAGTGGAGCAGTGGGAGAAGGATGGGAAGCCTGGGAGGAAACCGAGGAAGCCGAGGAAAACAAGAAAATTACCCCCAATCACTGAAGAAGAGCTGGATAGTCTTCCTGAATTACCATCATACTGGACTTACATTAGGAATGAAGAATGTATATCTGAAGTAAAAGATGGTACTCATGATACACCAGATTATGTAGACAAAGGGATACCTTTTATAACTCAGAAAAATATTAAGTCAGACAAAGTAGATTTTTCAGATACAAGGTATATATCACAGGAAGAGCACCAGAAGTTTTATAAAAGATCAAATGTTGAAAAAGGTGACATTATAATTGCTATGATTGGCCATAACCGAGGCAACTCAACAATCGTAAATACTGACAAAATTTTCAGTATTAAAAATGTAGGACTATTTAAATTCTATTCTGAATTTCAGAATAATCGATTCTATCTGTACTACTATAGATCCCAAGATGCTCTGAACCAAATTCTTTCTAAGTCTAAAGGAGGAGCACAACCTTTTATTGGGTTAACTGAGTTAAGAAAGTGGCCAGTTATAATATGTTCAAACAAAGAACAAGATAGAATTGTTGAGGAAATCGAATCTCGCCTTTCTGTTGTCGATCAATTAGAACAAACCATCAAAGAAAACCTACAAAAAGCTGAGGCTCTCCGGCAGAGTATTTTGAAGAAGGCGTTTGGTGGGGAGTTGGTGCAATGAAAGCCAAAAAGGTTCTTCCTGATCGCCGATCCATTCGTTTGCAAGGGTACGATTATTCAAACCCCGGCGAATATTTTGTGACCATTTGTACGCAGAACAGGGAATGTGTATTTGGCGATGTGGTGAAACACAAAATGGCACTAAATGAAATCGGTGACATTGCAAGGTATTATTGGTATCGTATACCTGAAAGGTATGATGATGTCGTTATAGATGCATTTGTGGTGATGCCGAATCATGTTCATGGAATCATTGGCATTGAATACAATCCGGTTCGTGATGCCCATTCGGCCGGGATAAATAAACCGGATGGGGCAAATCAATCGGTAGGGGCAATTCATGAATTGCCCCTACCGGAAATGCCCCAACGTGACAATATGTCCCCACCGGGCGTTGCCACAGATTTCGAAACCTACCGCAAACAACGCAGGCAGATGTTGTTATCCAAAATCATCGGATGGTACAAAATGAATGTGGCAAAACGGGCCAATATGTTATTACACAATTCGGGAAATCGGTTTTGGCAGCGCAATTATTACGAACATATCATTCGCGATGAACAGTCTCTGAACCGAATCAGGGAATACATTGTCAGCAATCCCGAACGATGGGATGATGACATGAATCATCCGGAAAACATCAATCCCAAACCGTAGGGGCAATTCATGAATTGCCCCTACGGTTTGGGTCATCAATTACTGTAATTCTAATCATTGAATATGACCACCAACGGCATCGTACAAAAAATCTGGAATTTTTGTCATACGCTAAGAGATGATGGGGTTGGCTACGGAGACTATCTGGAGCAGATCACCTACCTGCTGTTTCTGAAGATGGCGCATGAATACAGTCAGCCGCCTTATAACAGAGATACTAACATTCCGGAGGAGTACAACTGGGAGAGCCTCGTAAAGCGCAGTGGTGCCGACCTTGAGCAACATTACGTTACACTGCTTCGTGAGTTGGGCAGGGAGAGCGGCATGCTGGGTCAGATCTTTGTGAAGGCACAGAATAAAATTCAGGACCCGGCCAAGCTCTACAAGCTGATCCAAATGCTGGATGCCGAAAATTGGGTGATGCTGGGCGCTGATGTGAAAGGGGACATTTATGAAGGCCTGCTCGAAAAGAATGCGGAGGACACCAAAAGCGGGGCCGGACAGTATTTCACCCCGAGGGCGCTCATTCGGGCTATGGTGGAGTGCGTGCGTCCCGAACCGATGAAATCCATTGCAGATCCTGCAGCCGGTACCGGTGGTTTCTTCCTTGCGGCCTACGACTATCTGCTCGATAACTACGACCTGGATCGCGATCAAAAAGAATTCCTGAAGTACCATACATTTAAAGGATGGGAAATAGTGCCCAATACCGCGCGCATGGCCCTGATGAATCTTTTCCTGCACAACATCGGGGATATCAACTCAGAGCCGCCCATTCAGCGGGACGACAGCCTCAATTCGGAGCCGTCCGTGAAGTTCGATTACGTGCTGGCCAATCCGCCTTTTGGGAAAAAGAGCAGCATCACGGTCACAAATGAAGATGGAACCCAGTCGAAAGAGGCGCTCACCTACAACCGCCAGGATTTTTGGGCCACATCATCCAACAAACAGCTCAATTTTGTGCAGCACATCAATGCCATGCTGAAAGCCGATGGACAGGCAGCCGTGGTTCTGCCAGATAATGTGCTATTTGAAGGCGGTGCCGGTGAGACGGTACGGAAGAAGCTGCTGCAAAATGCGGACGTGCACACCGTGCTGCGATTGCCGACCGGGATCTTTTACGCCCAGGGCGTGAAGGCGAACGTGGTCTTCTTTGACGCAAAGCCCGCATCCAAGGAGCCGTGGACCAAAGAGGTGTGGTATTATGATTACCGGACAAATATCCATCACACGCTCAAAAAGAATCCGCTCCGGTTTGACGACCTGAAAGAGTTCGTCGAACTCTACAATCCCGAAAACCGCCACAACCGCAAAGAGACCTGGAGCGAAGAGAATCCCGACGGCCGCTGGAGAAAGTACAGTTACGAAGAGATTACCGGTCGCGACAAAACCAGTATGGATATCTTCTGGATCAAAGACGACAGCCTCACCGACTTAGACAACCTACCCGACCCCGATATATTAGCCGCAGAGATTGTAGAAAATATCGAAGCAGGGCTGGAGAGTTTCCGGGAGATTGTGAATGGGTTGGAGGAGTGATTGTGAAACCAAGTGAGAGAAACTTTACAAATTCAGAGGCTTGTAAAATTCTCAATTTGTCTCAAGAATACTTTTCTGCAATAGCAAACAGTGGGCTTTTAGGGTTTTATGAAAATGATAAAATCCCAGCCATCTCTGTTCATCACTTTGGATTGTATGGAACGCAATGGCGACCTGAACTTGGAATAAGGTCCGCTAAATCGGATATGCAAAATGCACAAAGTGGTTATGTACATGAGTTATACCCTGGAACAGTTACTGAAAGTAGAATTATGCCACAAGGCTCTTCAGCCAAGCAGCTTGAAAATGATGTAAAATGGATTGCTCAGTTTTATATAATTCCTAACAGATTTTATTTTGCGGATCCTTACTCCCTTGCTTTAAATGGGCCAACGTCAATTAATTTAGAAAGCAGATTTGAAGTTTCAGGTACGGCTTTACAATGCTTTCTCTGTCCAGACCCGTGGGGTAAATTGGCAATGGTTATGGTTTTTGGAACTGATGCACCTAGTTCAACTATGTGGGAAACTGCTTTTGATGTGGTAATTCCTGTTTTAGATGAAATCTCATTTAAATACGATCAGCCTCTACCCATAGCGCATTCAATAATTGTAGGTGTACCTTCTGGAGTAGTCTATACTTATCAATTTGCTTTACCTAATGAAGTAACTATTTCTATAGGTAGTGAAATAGATTTAAAAGAATCTTTTGTTGAGACTAGGGATGCTAAAGCTCTGTATCGTGAAGCCATCTCGTCTAATAATCCTTTCCATAAGTTTTTGACTTTTTGGAAGGTTTATGAAAATGTTGTTGCTCTTCGAACTGAATGGAGGCAGAAGCATAGAAAGGCTGATAACAAAAAGACCAAAGAGATAATACCAAGTGGGTTTTCATTTAAAGGTTACGAAGGATTGTCCTTTGATAAAGTCAGGCAAAAAATGGAGAAGTCTAAAAGACATGCGATTGCTCATGGTGGTTTAAAAGATTCAGCTCCATTAACTTCTTCTGCTTTTGATAAAATTCAGGATGTTGGGACAAGTGTTCCAGTAATTCAGTACATGGCAAAGATTATTTTAGAAAATTTTGAGGCAACGCTACGGGGCATAAAGCATTGATTTTTTAAAAATAGTAACCGGATTGTAATCTAGATTCTATCGACTATGCTGCCTTCTCTTCAAAATCCAGTGAATAACCGGCGGGGCCACCACAATGGCCACAAATACATGACCGGTATACATCCAGACCAGAACTGCGATCAGGATACAGACCAGGATCACGATAAATGTTATGAGCCAGACGGATTGGTTTGTGGTCATGCCGGAGTTATTTTGATGTGGTCCCACATGATATTTACTTTTCCATTTCCCATAATCTGTTCCTTTTGTAGTGCTTTCATTTAACGTGAGTTTAACAAAATCCCTCCAGGTGGGGGATAAAATCGTTGAATCTGGCGACTACAATAACCATTATCCCTCTTAGGGAAGGTTGATTAAGGTTATAATGAGCTCATTTCTGATTTATAAATCGGCTATGAGTTCTGAAACCACCCCTGTCCTCCGTACGAGACTTCGGAAGGCAAGCCCAGCCCCTCCTTGAAAAGGAGGGGAGACACCCCGCCCATACTTTTAATCCTGATACACGCTGCATTTACGTGGTTATGGTTTCATTTCGCAGCACCTCAATGGGGGAGGATTTGAAAATGTGGCGGCTGCCGCTCCAGCCTATGATGACTGCGGCTGCGGTAATCAGCATGGAGATCACAAAGAGTGATAGAAAGTCGGGCACAAAGGCCAGGTCGAACCAGAAGTAGGCGAGCGCCCAGCTTGCACCAAGAGCCAGTATGAGTCCTGTGAGACTTGCCAGCAGCCCAAGCAATGCATACTCAATCGTCTGTATTTTGCTTACCTGCGATTTAACAGCCCCCAGCGTTCGAAGCAGAACCGATTCCCTGCTGCGCTGCTTGCGGCTGATAGAGATGGAGCTGGCCAGCACGATAAATCCGGTTAGTATGCTGAAAAGAGCCATAAACTCGATCGCCATGGAGATCTTGTCCAGAAATTCACGGATGCTGCGGATGGCCACGCTGATGTCAATAGCCGATACGTTGGGATATTGCCTGACGGCTGCCTGCTGAATGGCGGGCGACTGGCTCTCACCGGTAGTGCGTACCAGCGTTGCAAAAAACTGCGGGGCAGCTTCGAGTACATTGACCGGGAATACAACAAAAAAGTTGGGCTCAGGGCGCTGAAAATCCACTTCCCGTATGCTGGCAACATAGGTATCCACCGGTACTCCCTGTACATTAAAGGTGAGTGTATCGCCGATCTCTACCTGCAAATCATCGTCTATCTGATCAGCAATGGAAACCGGTACAAGCGAATTGAACCCGTCGCCTTCACCGATCCATTCACCTTCCAGAATGGTTTCCGCATCGGTGAGATGATCGCGATAGGTAACCCTGTAATCTCTCCTCAATGCCCATCCTCTTACGTCAACGGTAGTGTCTGCACGCACTTCAGCAACCGGCCTGTTTTTCCAGCGCTCCAGCCGCATTGAGATAATGGGTACATTTTGCAGAATGCGCGCTCCTTCATCTTCGATGATTCGGTTCATTCCCTCATTTTGATCCGACTGGATGTCATACAGCACCAGATCGGGTGTATCATCTCCAAACTCCACATTAATCCTCTGCAGAAGCATCTCCTGAGACAGATAGAGTGTTCCGATCAAAAGCATACCCATGCCAAGCGTGGTCATCAGCATGGCGGTCTGATTGTTGGGACGAAACAGGTTTGCAGTACCCTGCCGCCATACATAAGAGAATGATTTGAGCCGAAGCCCCTTTACGGCTGCCATCAGTAAACCCGCTATCACCCATAGCAACGAGGCAAAAAAGAGGATGCTGAACGTGAAAACGGCTGCCACCAGAAAGTTTTCTGTGAGTGAACCGATCACGACAATAAGTATGGCCAGGGTGATTCCTGCAAAGGAGTATTTCACTTTCGGGGAGAGAGACTTCACCGGGGAGAATTCAGAGCTTCTCAGCGTCAGCATGGGAGAGACGGAGCTCACACCCGCAAGCGGCAGCAATGAGAACGCAACGCTGATCAGTACACCGGTAAAAAGGCCGAGTGCAATTGCCTGTACGGAGATGCTCTGAACAATACTGAATGGCAAAAAGTCGGTAAACAGGGCTGGCAGGTAAGACTGTATCACAAGCCCGATCAATGTTCCGGTAACGGCACCGATGAGGCCCAGAGCGGCTATCTGAATGGCGATCGATGCCAATATTTTCTCAGAGGGCATCCCGATGCAGCGCAGCGTTGCCACCATCTGACTTTTGCGCTTGATGTAGACATAAATCGCGCTCGCAACACCCAGACCGCCGAGCAGAAGCGCAATAAAGGCAATGAGTCCCAGAAAGCGGCTCAGATTGCTCACAATTTCATCAAAATCTTCCTTTCTCTCCTCAACCGTATCGAAACCAACCCGGTTTTCGCGTGCGATGGGGCGGAGGGCTGCCACAACATCTTCGGTCATCTGGGGATCGTCAAAACGGAAGTACTCCTTATACTCCACACGGCTTCCGCGGTCGAGCAGGCCGGTACCCTCGAGCAGGTGCCGCGGTACATAGACTCGCGGGCCGATCAGGGAGAAGGCGGCCGCTTCGCCGGGCACGCTGAGAAGAGCACCGCGAATGGGTATGGACCTGTTGCCAACCAGGATAGAGTCGCCCGGCATCAGCCCGTACTGCTCCATGGCCGACTTTTCGAGCAGCGCACCGTTTGTCTCACGGTATTCTGCAGCTGCTTCAACAGGTTCTGTTTCAATGGTTCCATAAAGGGGAAAAGGACCTTCAATGGCGCGCACCTGTGAGAGCCTTGTTTGTCCGCCATCACCAAAGATCACCATCGAATTAAATTCCACAGCACTGGCATCGCTGCCTCCTATAGAATCGATAAATGCGGTAATGGTATCGTTGAACGGCTCGGAGGACTCAATTTCAAGATCCGCACCCAGCAACTCTCTGGACTGATCCTCAACGGTGAGAAGTACATCATTCCGGAACGAGAGGATGGCTACCAGCGCAGCCACACCGGCAATAACGGCGGAAGTGTATAGGAAAAGGCTTTTCCACTGCGGCCGCGCATCGCGATAGGCCAGCTTCCAGCTGAACGAATCAAATAGTTGCCTTAGTAATTTCATGAAGTAAGATCTGCGGCTGAAACGGTTTCAATTTCGGAGACACCGGTTTCGGGATCAACACCCGCATCGGGGAGCGAGTCGTGCAGAATCTCACCGTTCTTCAGCTCAATGGTACGATTGCATTTGGCAGCCAGTTCACGGTCGTGCGTAACAATAATCAGTGTGGTACCCTGACTCTCATTTAGTTCAAAGAGCAATTTTTCAATTTGCGCGCCTGTTTCACCATCAAGGTTTCCTGTGGGCTCATCCGCAAACAGAATGGCCGGCTGATGGATGAACGCCCTCGCCAGCCCCACACGCTGCTGCTCACCCCCCGACAGCTGAGTGGGATAGTGGTGGGTACGGTCGGCCAGACCTACCTTGCCGAGAAGTTCCAGTGCAAGAGCTTCCACTTCACGGTAGGGTGTACCCCTCAATTCAATGGGAACCATCACGTTTTCCAGTGCGGTAAGTGTGGAAATAAGCTGAAATGACTGAAATACGAACCCGATCTGCTCGTTTCGAACTTTTGAAAGGGAGGCTTCGTCAAGGTTGGAAATTGACTGACCCTTCAGGATAACGCTTCCGGAGCTGGGTTTATCAAGGCCGGCACACAACCCCAGCAGAGTGGTTTTACCGCTGCCAGACGGTCCGACGATGGCACAGGATGTCCCCTCATCAACCGAAAAAGATATATTTTTCAGCACGGTGAGATCTTTATCCCCGCTCTTGAATTTTTTTGTAAGATTCTGGACGTCTAGGATGGAACTGTTTTTCATTATTCAGGTTTTATTATTCAATAGTGAGGGTAACAAAGAACAGGGCTAAAACCATTCCGCACAATGCGTTTGAAATTCATTAATTTTGAACAGAACGGGAATAGGGCTTAAAATCTTATAAATTGACCTGCGTTACCAAGAAAATCATAATTTTTTACAGTTTGTGCGATGCTGGGGCGGCTGAACCTTACGATGGTCCGGAACCCGGATTGCAAATCTGAGATTACATTTAATATGGACATAAAACACTTTTTATACGGAGGAATACCGATTCTGTTACTGGTATTGTTTTCACTTGCTCCGGCTGGATTGGCTGCCCAAAATGGCGCGCAGGAAGAAAATGAAACCATTCTCTTTTTCGGAGACAGCATTACGGCCGGATACGGCCTGGAAGAGGGGCGTGCCTTTCCGGCAATTATTCAGGAAAAAATCGATTCGCTGGGTCTGTCATACGAAGTGATCAACTCGGGGCTGAGCGGTGAAACGTCAGCCGGAGGACTTCGGCGTATCGACTGGGTGCTGCAGCAGGGGGTGGATATCTTTGTTCTGGAACTGGGAGGAAATGACGGTCTGCGGGGAATTGATCCTGCCTCTACAAAGCAAAACCTGCAAGGTATCATCGACAGGGTGGAAGCAAGGTACCCGGACGCCACAATAATTCTAACGGGAATGGAGTCTCCGCCAAATATGGGGGAAACCTACACATCTGAATTTCGATCCATCTATGGTGAGCTGGCCCGGTCGAACGATGTCATTTTTCTGCCGTTTATTCTGGAGGGGGTTGCGGGGGAACCGGAACTGAATCTGCCTGACGGTATCCATCCAACGGCCGAAGGTCACCGGATACTGGCAGAGAATGTTTGGCAAGTGCTCCGGCCTGTGCTATGAAGTACGTATTGTTGATATTAAATTAAAAAGGAAAGAGAGTCAGACTTCAATCTTCTGACTTCAAAGACAGAGTTTTGAATAATCACTCCATCCTCCCGAAAAAGGAGAGGGGACTCTATTCCCAAATTACCATGATCATCAGAATTGAATTCTTCAGAAAACTCCGGTTAGATAAGAAAGAGCACTTTTTTAATTCGCCAGACGGAAGATAACCCTGACATTCTCCCTTACCGGAATGGTGGTCTGAAACTGAAGCATGCCACCGTCATCTGCCGTGGCCGACATGGCAAGTGCACCCGACTCACGATATATGGGGCCGCGTGTGCTTGTGTGTTCTATTCCGATAACACCTCCCAGCTGTTTTCCGGCTGCCTGCGCAAGGATTCGTGCTTTCCTCTGTGCCGTTTCAACGGCATTGGCGATAGCCTCTTCAACAGCCTCTTCCTGTTCGCTTGATCCAAATGCGCCTGAAAAGTTATCAAAACCGTTTTCAATGAGGTCAACCTGCATCTGCTCAAATTCACCGATGTCGTCCAGCTCAACCGTTACGCGCTGACGCGTTTCATATCCCTGGCCTTCTGAATAACGACGCGGTGAGATACTGATCGGATTGGCCTGAATACGCTCATCCTCAATACCTTTATCCAGTAAAAGATCAGTCAGATATCTCTCCAGCTCCTTGTGGCGGTTAAATGCAGTTTGAGCATTTTCATGAAAGCGGCTAAGGTTTATTTGGAACGTAATGCGGTCGGCGGCCGCGGTTGACATACCGGTTGCATCAATAACGATTTTGCTCTCATCAGCTCCCGTAGTGTTGGTTAATACTGCCTGCGCAGAGGTTGAACAAGCTGTGGCGAAAACCATCAGGGAGAAAAAAAGTATATTCTTCATAGCTATGCGAGGTTTGTAAAATGCAGGTTCTGTTTAATTTATGAAACGCTTAAGTACGACCAAAAGTTGCCGCGTAAATTTTTATAAAAGGGCGGTATGCTGCAAAAAATGTTGTGGAAGCGCTTGCAAATGCCAAAAAATGCATTTTATTTACGGTTGACTCATGCTGAAAAAATATTCTACTTTCACGGCCTAAATCTTGGACGAACTAAACAGTTAACCTAATCACACATCTATGACTAATTGGATACGGAACCTTTTTGCATGCAGTGTTCTCTTCCTGATCCTGTTTGCCACAACCGGTACAGAAGCAAAGGCTGCCACCATGATGCAGCAAACTAATGAACGAATTACGGTTTCCGGCACAGTTCTGGATGCTGAAACCGGTGAAACGCTTGCCGGTGTCAATATTGCCGTAAGAGGCAGGGTAGTTGGGGTTGCCAGCGGCCCGGAGGGCGAATTCACGCTTCGCGTAAATGATACTCCTCCGATAACGCTTGTGGTTTCCATTATCGGCTACCGCACGCAGGAGATTGAAATTACAGAGATGAATGTTTCGGATTTAAGGATTGAGCTTGTTGAGGAGACGATCCTGGGATCCGATGTGGTGGTATCTGCATCCCGTGTAGAGGAGAGTATCCTGGAAGCCCCGGTCTCGATTGAAAAGATGGACATACTGGCTATCAATCAGACAGCTTCACCAAACTACTACCAGGGCATAGCCAATTTGAAGGGTGTGGACGTTACAACGAGCAGTATCAACTTCCAGATTATCAATGCGCGCGGTTTCAACTCAACCGGAAATACGCGCATGGTTCAGCTAACGGACGGTATGGACACACAGGCACCAGCCCTCAACTTTCCCATAGGTAACCTGAACGGCCCGTCTGAGCTGGATGTAGAGAGCCTTGAATTTATTCCTGGTGCCTCTTCTGCGCTTTATGGACCCAATGCATTCAACGGTATCCTGCTGGTAAACAGCAAGAGCCCGTTCGAATACCCGGGCCTTAGTGTTTTTGTACGAAGCGGTGTGAATCATATTGATAGTCAGGATAACCTGGGTGAACCCGCCAACCCGCGCCCTATGTATGAATTTTCGGGAAGATATGCGGACGTAATCGGCGACCGTTTTGCCTACAAACTGAACGTAACCTACAGTACAGCCGATGACTGGCGTGGAATCAACTATTCGGATAAGAATGCCGAACTGCAGGGTGGTCTGAGCGTTAACCCGGCGTACGACGGCGTACACCTTTACGGTGACGATGGCACCTTTAATATTGGTCTGTTAAGTTTTAACCCCGATTTTGTTGCCGCCGTATCGCAGGGGCTGGTCAATGCAGGTGTACCGCAAACTTCAGCCGTACAGTTTGCGCAGAGCCTGCCTTCTCAACCCGTAGCGCGTACCGGTTACCGCGAGCAGTACCTTGTAGACTTTGACGCGGAAAACCTGAAGTTCAACGGTTCGCTTCACTATCGTCTCAGTGACAATGTGGAAGCAAGCTATTCGCTTAACTACGGATACGGTACCTCCATATATTCAGGAGCACAGCGCTACAGTCTGAATAATTTCAGTATTGCACAGCACAAGGTTGAAGTTCGAGGTGATAACTTTATGGTTCGGGCGTACGGTACCTTTGAAGATTCAGGCGACTCCTACATTGCCGATTTTGTGGGCTTCTCTGTAAATGATCAGTATTTAAATACCACCCAATGGTATGGTTTGTACGGCGGCAACTTCATTCAGGGACTGGTTGGAGCCTATGTGCAGACGTTTGGCACACCTGTTTTTGATGCCAACAATGTTCAGGCATTGCTTTCCAACCCACAGCTCGTCAGCAATCTTCACAACTGGGCAAGAAACGGAAATGCGGGCGCAGGAATTACCGGTGCCGATGCCAACCGGTTTGAGCCGGGAACGCAGGCATTCGAAAACGCGAAAGAGAATGCACTCGAGGGAGTTGTACCCAACGGTGCACGGTTTGATGATCAATCGCGCTTTCTGCACACTGAGGGGCAATACGATTTCAAGAATGAGATCAAGTTTATGGATCTGCAGGCCGGCCTCAGCTTCCGTCAGTATCAGCTTCGTTCAAACGGAACCATTTTTGCAGATGCAGACGGCGGTGTAAATATCAATGAGTACGGCGGATACCTTCAGGGAGCCAAATCATTTATTGATGACAGGCTGCGGCTGACCGGTTCTGTACGATATGATAAAAACGAGAATTTCGACGGACAGTTTAACCCGCGGATTGCCTCGGTAATCCGGATTGCCGATAATCAGAATATCCGTGCGTCTTATCAGACCGGTTTCAGAAACCCCACCACACAGGGCCAGTATATAGACCTGAATGTACTTACTGCACGACTGCTTGGCGGCTTGCCTGAGATCGTTGCGCCTTATGATGTGACGACCAACTCGTTCCGTCTCGATTCTGTGGAGCGTTTCACAAACGAGCTGCTTGCAGGCAATCCGAATGCTGCGGCGGAACTGGTACCCTACACCAATTTCGAAAAAGTAAAACCTGAGCAGATTCAAAGCTACGAAGTGGGATACAAGGGACTGATTGGTAACAAGCTTCTGATCGACACCGCGTTTTACTACAATGTGTACGATGATTTTATTGCACAGTTCAGGGTGAGGAAAGCAGCAGGTGCATTCACCGGAAACCCGGCGAACGATCAGGCGGTAGCTGCATCGCTTCTTTCGGGAGATGCATCGAATACATTTCAGCTGTACACCAACCTGGATGAGACGGTGAAGTCGCGCGGTGCTGTTTTCGGATTTGATTACAGCCTGCCCGCCAGCTTTCTGCTAACGGCAAACTACAACTGGAATGAGCTTATCACAAACCAGGAAGACAGCTTCATTTTTGATTTCAATACTCCCGAGCATAAAGTGAATGTTTCGTTCGGTAACCGCAGGATAACCGATCAGATTGGTTTCAACCTCACATGGAGATGGCAGGATGAGTTTGACTGGACATCCTCTTTTGCCAATGGCACCGTGCCCTCTGTTTCAACCTTCGATGCGCAGGTAAGCTATCGGGTTCCCGATCTGCGATCCGTTGTTAAAGTGGGCGGGTCAAATATTTTCAACAACCGCCATTTTCTGAACTACGGCGGACCGAATCTGGGAGCGATTTACTACGTATCCTTAACGTTCGATCAGTTCCTGAATTAAGGAAATCCGGCATATAATCCTCAAAAAAAAGAGGCCTTCGGGCCTCTTTTTTTATACTTACAGATGTGTGTTGTATCTGCTTTGTCTGGACAGGGGATAGATTTTACATCTGAAACGTATTAAGCCCGATATTCCGCATATGTTGGAATCCGGTCAGCCCCAAATCCCGGCCTGACTGATTGATTTGCGAACCGGCAGTTATACGTTCCTGCCCGTCAGCTCATAACCTTCATTTCGCCACCCGGCAAGTCCGGCATCAAAATCACGCACGTCCGTAAAATTCAGATCCATCAATTTTCCTGCGAGTTCGGGTGATGCGGTGCAGTCGCTGTTTGCACAGTAAACTACAATCGGCTGCTCCTTGTCGGGTACAACGGCGTTAATCAGGTTGGCCTTGTCGGAGGGGATATTAATGGAGCCGGGTATTCGCCTGGCCATATACGCCTCTTCATCAAGCGCATTAATCAGTACGGGCCTTTTATTGCTGTTCAGCTCCTGATTCAAATTTTCTGCGTTAATTTCTCTGATCTTGGTTTCTGTTTCCATAATGATCTGCGTCACTTGAGTTTATCTCTCTGGTGTACTGTCATAACATTTGATATCCGGCAGTAATTCCGGGTTAAATCCTGTGACTATCGGGAATCAATACGGCTTAAAGAGATACTGGATTTGCAAGACTCTCTAAGCCCCTTTTCAGGCAGCTGCTAAGTATTGGAATCTCTAAAGGGTTCTTCACACCCTTAAGCAAGCTTCAACTTGTTGTAAACGGGTTCGGAAAGTCCGGTGAGATCATCTGTGGTCCTCCGATACGCCATCCTTTGTAATAATACCCTCAACGCCTTTTTCTCTGGCTTCCTCCCGGATTGTTTTTTCTGCATCGGGGCCACAGTTAAAATTTCAGTACCGCAGTGAGTTATGAAGGCCTTCGGTAAATCAAATTTTTAAACCAGGTGTGCCGGGTCCACGCGGGCGTGTGTTTCGATCAGATGATTATCCATTTGCAAACAAAGGCTTCAAAGAGAATTCCATTTACGGTGAAAGGTGCCCGGGGGGTGAGGTTATGAAACCTCGTCAAAGCTGAGTTCTGCTTCAGTAGCACCCCAGCCGCCACCCGATTCACCTGCCAGACGGTATCCTTTCACGTGCGGATTCCGTTCGAGCAGAGAGTGAACGCTTCTTCTGAGAGCTCCGGTGCCTTTGCCGTGGATGATTCTGATTTCGGTAATACTCTCTTTCAGACAGGCGTAAATAAATTCATCAATCAGTGTGGAGAGATCTGAAGGAGCGAAGGTATGAAGATCGAGAACGCCATTGATCGGTACTTTATGAGGTTCATCCTGCTGCGTCATGATCGGGTTGTTGGGTTGACTATTGAACTCAAATGGACGCAAAGTTTTTATGAGCCATACTCTGCCATATGAAGATCCCTCCGCGCGGGCTATCAGGATTATCGGATTATCGAGATCCCGGCCATATCCCGGCAGTTCGCCAAGTGACCTGATTCACCAGAACGAAGAGCAAATGGCCGGAGCCGGCTTCAGGGGTTCATTTACAAATCCACGTTATAGTCAACAAATACCCGCTGTTCGGCAACCTCTTCTATAAAGTCTATTGCTTTTTTATGATGCGGATCCCGCGTATACATTTTGAAGTCGAGTTCCGTTTCAAAGTCACAGATCAAAACAACGTCCAGGGCCTCTTTTTCGTCCGGGTTGATCTGAATACCCACTTCAACAGCCTTAATCTCATCGATATTGGTTCTGAGGCCTTCCAGGATCAGTTTTAGCTTTTCGGCATTCTTCTCCTTTGAAGCACCGCCGGCTTTATCCTTAAGTTTCCACATTACTATATGGCGTATCATAACGGTTCCTTTTGGTTTTGATGAAGGGGGATTAACGACGTACTGCAAACTGCCAGTCATCGGGGTCAACCCGGTTCTGAGCATCTCTGAGCACATCTGTAGAATACACACCGACGGCCCAAAGGAAAAAACGGGCATTATCAGGTTGATTGTCAACAGCCCAATCGTACATTAAGAGGTAGCCTCTTGCAACCTCTTCGAGCTGTTGGGAGGTCAGATTCTCCGGATTGGAAATGAAAGGTACGGATAGTTCTGCATTTGCAGGAATTAAATTCGGATTATTGGTTATACCCGAATTAAGATTATAAATAACAGGCCAGTAGTAGGGGTTGCTCATCCGGACTTCAGAAATGGACCATAGCGACTCACCGCGGTTTACTGTATAGGGGGATGTGTTAAATGCCGTTTCACCGTCAATTCCGGGTTCAGCGTCAGATTCCTGCTGATCCTGACTTTCCGTACCGACAGCATCCTCAGCTTCAGTATCCGCAGGCTCGGGTTCATCGGCAGCTTGTGCCTGCTCTTCCATTTCCGATTCCGTCTCCGTCTGTAGGTCAGATACAGGTTCCTGATCTGTTTCAGGTTCAGGGTCGGGCTCAGAATCAAGCATCTGTTCCTGTTGTTGTTCCGTTGTTATTCCGGGAGATTCAGTATCCTGGGGCTGTTGAATGAAGTAGAGCAGAGCGGCAAAGGCCAGGATTACTATAATGACTGCAGCAGCTGCATACGACCAGTTTACTCGAGATTTTTTATCAAATTTTTTAACCGGCCTGCCTGCTTTCCGCGGTTGGGAAGGGGTTGCTGTAGAAACAGGGATGGCCCGGGGTTCCTTTTCGGCCTCAACGGGTTCGGGAATACTGAAAAGAGATTCCGGAATTACCTCACCCGAACGATCGGGAGCATAAAGAAGCCCTTCATAATTGCTCTCTTCTTCAGCAATTATCTTCTCTTCATCCCCGCCGTCTTCCTCATCCTCACCTTCATCTCTGTGAACTTGTTCCGAGCTGTCCGGAACGGGACGTTCAATAAGCAGATGGTCACCGTTATCTTCCTCTTCCGGTTCTTCGAGGGGACCCAGAGGTATTGGGGTTTCAATTTTTGATTCAGCCGGTTCTTTCTTTTCCTTTTCCTGCTTTTCAGGGGAGTGCGGCTTCTCTGCGGCCTGTTCCTTTTCCTTCTTTGGTTCAGACTCGGCTTCGCTATCGTCGCTTTCATCTTGCAGTATCTGCGACTCCATTTTGGAATAGGGGCGGTTTACATCTTCACGAAGTGCTTTGTAAGGTTTGAAGTAGACCTTGTTCTGACCGGGAATCGTTATCGGTTCTCCGGTTTGCGGATTTCTGCCCTGACGCTCCTTCATCCATCTCAGCTCAAATTTACCGAAACCTGAAATGCTGACCGAACCGGATTCGCGAAGGCCGTTTTCAATGACCCCCACCAGCTCACTGACAAAACTGTTGGTGGAGTTCTGACTCTGCTTAGACTGCTCTGCAATCAGTTCAACAAGTTCCCTGAAGGTAATTTTTTCACTCATCCTCGCGGCCTGTAAACTTTAGTTCGTCCTTGAGTCCGCTGGCCGGTGTAAATTCCACAACCCGTTTGGGCGGGATCAGCATATACTTGTCGTAATGCGGGTTATACACTTTTTTTACATCATTTACTTTCACGCTGAAGGTGCCAAGATCGGGAATAGACACACCATTACCCTTGCTTAACTGATCGGAAAGTACTGAGAAAACATCCTCTGCAAGCTCTTTGGCCTGTTTATTCGAATTCCCCGTAGCCTCCGCAAGCCGGCTGATGAAGTCACTGTAATTCATGAAGTAGATGATTTCCTGATTAGATGAATAAACGAAAAAAAAGCCTAAAAATCCTAACAGACCCTGTTAACGCCATTAAATTGATGGAATCGTATGGGATAATAATGACCAAGCGGTGCATATGAACGATATTACCCCGTATAACCTTTTATCGTACAAAGGGATAACCAAATAAAACGATATGGGCAGCACAAGAAATGTAACTCAAAAACTAATTGAATCACATCTGGTAGACGGTGAAATGAATCCCGGGGCAGAGATTGGTCTCAAAATTGATCAAACCCTGACACAGGATGCCACCGGAACCATGGTGATGCTTGAACTTGAGGCCATGGGGCTCGACAAGGCAAAGACCGACCTTTCCTGCCAGTATGTGGATCACAATCTGCTGCAGACAGACTTCAAAAATCCCGACGACCATGTTTTCCTGAAATCAGCTGCCGACCGTTTTGGCATCTGGTACAGCCGGCCGGGAAACGGAGTGAGTCATCCGGTTCATACAGAGCATTTTGCCATACCGGGTAAAACCATGGCCGGTTCCGACAGTCATACGCCTGCATCAGGATGTATGGGAATGCTGGCCCTGGGTGCTGGCGGACTCGATGTGGCTTTCTCCATAGCGGGCGAGCCAATGTATCTGAAGATGCCGAAGGTACTGGGAGTAAAACTGACGGGCAAAATGCCCGACTGGGTCAGCGCCAAAGATGTGGTGCTTGAGATGCTGAGGCGGTACGACGTGAAGGGTGCACGTGGGTATGTAATTGAATATTACGGCCCGGGACTGAAAGAGCTGGATACCATGGACCGTCACGTTATTGCCAATATGGGAACCGAGATGGGAGCAACGTCCACGGTATTTCCATCTGATGAGGAAGTGCGGCGATTTATGAAACAGAACAATCGCGAAGATGAATGGATTGAACTGAAAGCCGACGACGGGGCAGAATACGACAAAGATGAAGAGATCGTGCTTGATGATATTGTTCCGATGATCGCACTGCCGAGCAGCCCCGGAAATGTTGTACCGGTAAGCGAAGTGGAGGGCAGGGAGATCTATCAGTCGTACATCGGGTCATCGGCCAATCCCGGATACAGGGATTTCTGGATTGCCTCGGAAATTGTTAAGAATCGCCGTGTGCATGAAGACGTCAGCTTTGACGTGAACCCAACATCGCGCCAGATTATTGAGAATATGGTGAAAAACGGTGCAATGCTATATCTGGTGCAATCAGGAGCACGTATCCACCAGGCCGGCTGCAACGGATGCATCGGGATGGGACAGGCACCGGCAACCGGGCGGAACAGCCTGCGAACCGTACCCCGAAATTTTCCTTCACGTTCCGGAACCTCAGAAGATTGCGTTTACCTTTGCAGTCCGGAAACCGCAGCAGCCTCTGCGCTGACCGGCAAAATTACCGATCCCCGTAATTTGGAAGATCTGTTCGGTTTAACCTATCCGGAGTACCATGAACCGGAGGACTATATCATTAACAAAGAGATGCTGATTGCACCATCGGAAAACGGAGAGGAAAAAGAGCTGGTGAAAGGGCCCAATATTTCCACCATGCCCGATTTTGATAAAATCAGCGATTTTAATGTACCCGTACTCTTAAAAATGGGCGATGACATTTCTACGGATGAAATTCTAAAAGCGGGTGCCGAAGTGCTTCCCTACCGAAGCAACATACCGGAAATCAGCAAATTTTCGTTCACGGTTGTGGATGATACGTTTTACGACAGGGCCATGGAAGCAAAAGAGGAGCATGGCGGACACATTGTAGTGGCAGGTTCCAACTATGCACAGGGCTCAAGCCGTGAGCACGCAGCCATTGCGCCCCGATACCTGGGTCAAAAGGCAGTAATTGCTAAAAATTACGCCCGTATAGGCTGGCAAAACCTTGCTAATTTTGGAATTGCTCCCCTTGAGTTTACTGACGAATCCGATTACGATGCCATTGACAAGGGAGATTTAATCAGGATCGAGAACCTGCGCGAGCAGCTCAAAAGCGGCGATACGGTTCAGGTCAAAAACGAAACCAAAGACACTGAGCTTACGGTGAAGCATACCCTTAGCGGACGCCAGCTTGAAGCACTACTGGCGGGCAGTGTTATAAACCTGTACAAAGAGCAAAATTAGCGGCTCTTGCAACAGATGTGTGGATTTGAGACGGCCTGTGGTCAACGAGTGATCTGTGAAGCTTGCAGCCGGGCAGAAAAGGCAAAAGGCAGAAGGGAAACGTCAAACGTCAAACGTGAGACGTGAGAAGGGAAATTTCGACTGGTCCCGAATTCTCGGGAGCAATATTCGATTTGTGATTTCAGAAAAATTTCCCATCCTGCCCGTTGTAGCTTGTAGCCTGTAGCCTGTAGCCTGTAGCCTGTAGCCTGTAGCCTGTAGCCTGTAGCCTGTAGCCTGTAGCCTGTAGCCTGTAGCCCGCTCCGCTCAGCAGCGCAGATCTCGCCTATTATGATATTGAAGCAGGATCCCGTAAATTTATATGCTATAGAATTTTATAAAATCGACCCATTTCAACCAGATGAGCAAGGACAAGAATATATTGGATACACTTGATTTAAATCATTCTGAGGCTGAAGAGATCGGGGATAATCATCTCTCGACCTCCGTTCAAACTCCATTGAGAAAAGATGCATTTGAGCTGACGGACAGTGAAAAGATTGAAGTCATAGAAAAGCATTTCGCTGAAATTATGCACGCTCTCGGTCTCGATCTGACCGACGAAAGCCTGAGCGGCACTCCCCGCCGGGTAGCCAAGATGTATGTGAAGGAGATTTTTCAGGGCCTGAACCCCGTAAACCGCCCCGATACCAGAAAGTTCGGTAATAAGTATGAATATGGTGACATGGTTGTTGTAAAGAACATCAACGTCACCTCGTTTTGCGAACATCATTTTCTGCCCTTTATCGGGAAAGCGCACGTAGCATATTTCAGCAGCGGTAAAGTGATCGGCCTCTCAAAAATTAACCGGATGGTGGATTACTACGCCCGCCGTCCCCAAGTTCAGGAACGGCTGACGCTTCAAATTGCAGAAGAGCTTCAGGAATCACTCGAGACGGATGATGTGGCCGTATTTATTGAGAGCAAACATTTTTGTGTATCCACGCGCGGCATTCAGGACAGGGAAAGCAGCACCGTAACAACGGAATACCGCGGCCGTTTTAAGGAAAAAGAGATTCAGCAGCGCTTTATCGATTATATGAAGGCGGAGATGATGGTTTAAGGATTCAGGCCTCTTTGTGATTTTAGTGTTCTCTATTGAGTTGCCGGTTGCGGGTTGCCGGTTACGGTCACTCCCGAAATAACGTGACCAGTTAACCATTCATAAAAACATAGAGAAAAATGGCTAAAACATATAGAGAACTGGATATTTATAGGGTTTCATTTGACCTTTTTATTGAGACGCACAGATTTACGTTGAAACTTCCCAAATATGAGCTTTATGAATTGGGTAGTCAGTTGAGAAGGTCATCAGATTCAGTTAATACCAATATTGTTGAAGGATACGGCAGAAAACGATACAAGAAAGATTTTGTAAAGTTTTTAACCTACTCTCACGCAAGTAACGATGAAACGGTGAATCATTTAAGAAAACTGTTAATTCTTTATCCAGAATTAAACAATGAAATCAGAGCACTGTGTCAAAAATACGATCAGTTGGGCGGAAGGATTTACGCATTCACCGATTATGTGGAGAAAAACTGGCGAACAAAATAACTTCTACAGGCATTAAAAATTTGTCAAGTGATTATTGGTCCCGATGTCCGAGATTTACTATCAACTGTTAACTGGTAACCGGCAACTGTCAACCGGCAACCGACAACTAACCACGCACAACCCACAACCCACAATAACCAACATGCAGCAAGCGGAGCAATCCAAACTACACCTTTACAACAGCCTGACGCGCAAAAAAGAAAAATTTGAGCCGATCAATGCGCCTTTTGTTGGAATGTACGTTTGCGGGCCAACTGTGTACGGTGAGCCTCATTTGGGTCACGCACGGGCCGCTATAACTTTCGACATTGTATTCAGATATCTGAAACACCTGGGATATAAAGTGCGGTATGTAAGGAATATCACGGATGTCGGGCATCTTGAAGATGAGGAGACAGAGCAGGGTGAGGATAAAATAGCCAAAAAGGCACGCATCGAGCAGCTTGAGCCGATGGAGATTGTACAGACCTACACCATACGGTATCACCGCGGTATGGATGCGCTGAACTGCCTGCGTCCGAGTATCGAACCAACGGCTTCCGGTCACATTATAGAACAGATTGGGCTGATTGAAGAGATCCTGGAAAACGGACTGGCGTATGAGGTGAACGGGAATGTCTATTTCGATCTTGAGAAATACAGGGAGACAAACGACTACGGCACGCTGTCGGGCAAGGTACTTGAAGACCTCCAGTCGGGCAGCCGCGATACGGAAGGAATGGAGGAGAAGAAGAGTCCGCACGATTTTGCACTTTGGAAAAAAGCGTCTCCTTCGCACATTATGCGCTGGCCATCGCCCTGGAGTGAAGGATTTCCGGGATGGCATCTTGAGTGCACCACGATGAGCACAAAGTACCTCGGCGATACGTTCGATATTCATGGCGGCGGACTGGATCTGCAGTTTCCACACCATGAGGCTGAAATCGCTCAAAGCCGCGGAGCGCGCGGATGCGACCCGGCCCGATACTGGCTCCATAACAATATGGTGACTATCGACGGGGCCAAGATGAGCAAAAGCGCAGGGAACTTTATCACGCTTAGTCAGCTGTTTAAGGGAGAGCACGACCTTCTTGAAAAGGGATTCGACCCCATGGTGGTGCGGTTTCTTATGCTCCAGTCGCATTACAGAAGTAAAATTGATTTCTCCAACGATGCCCTGCTGGCCGCTGAAAAAGGCTACAAGCGGCTTATGAACGCTTCCGATGTGCTGCACTCTATGGATACGGGCACGTTCAAAAAGGAGGGAGAAGGAAGCGGGGATACTGAGATCCTCGAGCAGTGCAGATTGTGCCACGAAACAATGAATGATGATTTTAACACAGCGCAAACGCTCGCTTCGCTCTTCGAACTTGCATCCAAAATCAATGCAATTCAGCATGCGCAGCTGGATGCAGACAATGTGTCGCTGCAGGCTTTCACAACCCTATCCAAAACGTTTGATGATTTTGTATTCGACATTTTCGGACTGAAAGAGACCGATTCCGGGAAAAACGGCAAGACGGAAGAGCTGGTAAAGCTTCTCATTCAGATCCGTGCTGAAGCGAGGGAGAGGAAAGATTTTGCCACCTCCGATAAAATTCGTGACGACCTGCAGAAAATCGGCATTCAGCTGAAGGATGACAAGTCGGGCGAAACCACATTCACGATCAACTGATTTCAGATATAATTATTTCCAAAAGCCGGGCAGAATGGTTGTTAGGCATCTAAAACAAATATTGAGCTGGATGATTATCCTGCCGGTTCGCGGGTATCAGCTTATCCTGTCTCCCTGGCTGGGGCCATCATGCCGACATTCCCCATCCTGTTCGGTCTACATGATAGGGGCTGTGAAAGAGTGGGGACCGCTTAAAGGATTCTGGCTCGGTTTAAAGCGAATTGGAAGATGTCACCCATGGGGAACGTCAGGTTATGATCCTGTACCCCGGTCCGGGTCAGGTGATGGTGATCAGGCACCGGATTGAGTGGGTTGCCGATAGCCGGACGTTCAAAAATAATTGACCTGCCGCAGCGCTACTGCAAATTCTGCTTGCGCTCAAGGAAACTCAAAAAATGTTCGGTTACGGGGTTTACCTCACGCCCTTTGCGATAGATGGCGTGCCAGTGTGTGTTCACCGGTAGTCCGCTGATATCCAGTACGCTTATCTTCTCAAGACGGCGTTCGGAAGTCAGGCTTAGCTCCGATACCAGTGAGACGCCAATTCCGGCCATAATGGCCTGCTTTACCGCTTCGTTTGTGCCCAGTTCCATGCCGATCCTTGGCTGCAAACCCGCCTCAGATAAAAGCTTTTCCATTACCATGCGCGTACCCGATCCCTGCTCCCTGATGATGAATGTCTCGTCTTGAAGTTCTTTCAGGCTTCCTATTTGTTTGTTTGCCAACGGATGGGAAGGATGTGCAGCAAACACAAGAGGGTTTTTAAGAAACGGAATGGATTCAAGGTTGTCGCGGTCGGGTACCTGTGTGAGAATCGCAAGGCTGTAATCCTGATTTGTTATATGATTGATTACTTCAAAGCGGTTGGTGACTTTCAGCGATATCTCAACTTCTTCAAACTCCTTCTGAAATTCCCCCAAAAGATAGGGCATCACGTACATGGCCGTTGAAGCGGCGGAAATTGACAGTGTTCCTTTCAGGCCTCCCTTGATTTGTGAAAGAGTGGAGTCGAACGTATTCATCCGGTTCATAAAGGAGAGATAGAGCTGATAGAGCTCTTCGCCTGCATCAGTTAGCCTGAACTGTTTGCCGCGGTTTTCATAAAGATCCATGCCGATGTGCTGCTGCAGCTGTTTCATTTGGATGGAGACTGCAGGCTGGGTCATATGAAGCTTCCTGGCGGCACCCGTAATACTGCGCTCCATCACTACTGCGCCAAAAATCTGTAGCTGATGAATTGTAAAATCCATTGCATAAATAATGGTTTATATATCCGATTAATATAATTAATTATTATTTATGATGAGTAAAGGATATCATTGCGCGACCCAAAAAACTAAATCTCTTTACAACCGGATGAAAAGCAATACAACAATCACAGTTGCATACGGCGACGGAATCGGACCCGAAATTATGACCGCAACCCTGAATATTCTGAATGCCGCAGGTGCAAACCTTACCTACGACGTCATTGAAATAGGGGAAAAGGTATACCGGAGAGGGATCAAATCAGGAATTGAACCATCGGCATGGGATCCGATCCGAAAAAACCGGGTCCTCCTGAAAGCACCGATTACAACCCCTCAGGGCGGAGGCGTAAAAAGCCTGAATGTAACCATGAGAAAAACCCTGGGCCTCTATGCCAACGTGAGGCCGTGCAGATCGTATGCACCTTTTGTGAGGACCAAACATCCTGGTATGGATGTTGTGATCGTAAGGGAAAATGAAGAGGATACCTATGGCGGGATAGAACATCGCCAGACATATGATGTATTTCAGTGCCTGAAGCTGATCACCATGCCGGGTACCGAAAAGATTGTTCGATACGCTTTTGAATATGCCCGGCGCAATGACCGGAAAAAATTAACCTGTTTCACCAAAGACAATATCATGAAACTGACCGACGGTCTTTTTCACGATATGTTCAAGCAGGTGGGAGCTGAGTATCCGGAAATCGAATCCGAGAACATGATTGTGGACATTGGTGCGGCACGGCTGGCAGATACTCCCGAAAGGTTTGACGTCGTGGTGATGCCCAACCTGTATGGGGATATTATCAGCGACATTGCAGCCCAGATTGCAGGTTCCGTCGGACTTGCAGGTTCTGCAAACATTGGTGAACAGTGTGCCATGTTCGAAGCCATTCATGGGTCTGCACCTGATATTGCAGGGCAGAATATTGCGAACCCGTCCGGATTGCTGATGGCCTCCGTCATGATGCTCATTCACCTGGGGGATACCGAAACGGCTGAAACCATTCAAAATGCGTGGCTTAAAACACTCGAAGAGGGGCTGCATACGGCCGATATTTATGACAAAAAGATCTCAGATAAGCTGCTGACAACCGATGAGTTCGAAAAAGCCGTAATTGAAAGGCTTGGCAAGGAGCCTGAGGCACTCCGTCCCGTGCATTATCCTGAAAGTGATGAACCGCTCAATGTTCAGCTGACTTTTAGCCGGGGTGAGAACCAGCCCTCTAAAAACGTTGAAAGAAAGCTGAAAGGCGTGGATTTGTTTGCCTGCTGGCAGCCCGGTGAGCCTGATGATCTTGCCAAGATGCTGAAAGAGGGTCTTGGATCTCTTTCAGACAAGATGGAGCTGATCATGATTACAAACAGGGGGACCAAGGTGTGGCCCGAAGGCCTTGAGGAAACGTTTTGTACAGATCACTGGAGATGCCGTTTTGTCTCTGTAAACGGCGATCTGCAGCCTTCAGACATCATTGCACTGTTGAGCGGAATGGATGAGCATAACATCGATATCGTTAAAACCGAGAACCTCTATGAGTTTGACGGACAACGCGCCTACTCTCTGGGTCAGGGTGAATAACAAAGTTTCGTGATCCCGTTGCCGGCAGGACCGGAGTGCGCGATGTAAAATGGTCTCTTATTAAGCACTTTCACATCTTTGCGACTTCAGCGTGAATCGTGCCGTATGGCAGCAATTGTCGATTCATTATTCCCTAATAAAAAAAGACTTCAGTCGTAAACTGCAGGTGACGGGGTACGACACTGCCTGCAATTCAGTATAAGTTATTGAGGGTAGCCGGGATGCCGTGAGATCGGCCGTCATGATGCGTTGGCAAAGTGCTTGTTCAGTACATTGGATTTCCACTCTTCGTTTCATCAGGTACCACTTGAATCGAATCCCAATGTTCAACGATTTTTCCATTCTCATCAAAGCGAAAGAAATCCATCGTTACATACTCTTCATCATTCGGCCAGGTTTGATGGGTATGGACTGCTACTAAATCATCTTCTGCCACTGCTCTCAGGAATTCAATCTCCTTATTCGGATACTCTTTTGCCATTTTTTCGAAATAGGCAATAAATGCTTTTTTACCGTTGCCTATTAGAGGGTTGTGCTGGATGTAGTCAGCACCCACATACAATTCAACAGCCTTTTCAGGTTTACCCATGTAGGCGGTGCGATAAAAGGAAATAGCATTCTGTTTGTTCTTTTCGGAATCTTGTTTCATTTCTTCTCCGGTACTTTTGGATTACGGACACGCCACCAGAAACAAATCTGAACCGTAAGAAAGCCGGAATTCAGGAGTAAGCGTCTATGTAGGTTTCCTGTCCGCTGGTAATGTTGAGGTCATTGATAAGGCCTGTACTCAGGTCATAGACCCAACCGTGCACCCAAAGGTCGCGATGCGTTGCCCATTCATGCTGCACAAACGGGTTCTCCTTCACATGTTTTACCTGGCTTTTCACATTCAGCTCAACGAGCCGTTTGGCCCGGTCTGTTTCATCTTCAATTGAATCGATTTCATCCCTGTGCCCAACATAGATTGTTTTGATATTACTGAGCCAGTTATCGATCAGCCCCAGCCTGTCTTTTCCAAGTGCTGCCTGCACACCACCGCATCCGTAGTGCCCGCAAACAATAATATGCCGAACCCTGAGCACCTGAACCGAATATTGAATGACCGACTGACAATTGATATCACTGTGAAGAACCAGGTTCGCAATATTTCGGTGTACAAAAATAGAACCGGGTTCAGCATTTACGATCTGGGTTGCGGGAACACGGCTGTCAGAACATCCAATCCAGAGAACATCAGGAGACTGCGACCGTGAAAGATTGGAAAAGTAATCCGGGTCGTGTTTTTTGATTTTTTCTGCCCATAGCCGGTTCGCAGATAAAAGATTATTCGCAGTTTTTGGCATGGATCGTTCTAAGTTGTATGTTTTCTCCGAACAGGTTATCGAAAGGTAACTTTTTTATATTTACCTGACCACTCATTATACGTATTGTTACCTTATTCGGGATGTTTGATTCGGTCCCGGAATCATCTTTATTGAATACATGCAAAAGAAAAAAAGAAGACCTACACCGGATTCACGCAAGAGAAATACGCGCGGCAATCGAAGCGGTGGAAATGAGGAAAAACCGAACAGGCGAAAGCGGCCATCAAAATCTTATGGACGCAAAGCCAAAAAAGCGGACTCATCTCCCCAAAAATCGAATCGTGCCGATCAAAAGCCCTATTTGAAAGATGAAATTCGTATTAATAAATATATTGCGCATGCGGGGCTCTGTTCCCGAAGAGACGCTGATCTTCTGATTGAGGAAGGAAAGGTTTTTTTGAATGACAGGCAGGTAAAAGAGCCCGGAATCAAAGTAAAACCTTCCGATAAAGTGGTGGCAGACGGCCAGCGGCTTACACTTGAACCATTTGTCTATATTCTGCTGAATAAGGGAAAAGATACCATAAGCACCACAAGTGATGAAAAAGACCGAAATACGGTTCTGGATGCCGTAGAAGATGCAACCGGTTACCGGGTCTATCCCGTAGGAAGGCTGGACCGCAATACGATGGGCCTTCTTATCCTGACAAATGACGGGGATCTTGCCCACAGGCTTATGCATCCCAGTTACAGGGTGAAAAAGACCTATGAGGTAACGAGCGACAGATTACTGAGTGATGAAGAACTGGAAAAGATGCAGTCGGGAATCGAGCTGGACGACGGTCCCGTAAAACCTGCAAAGGTAAAACGCGATCTGCTCAGGCCCGACACTATTGAGATATCTGTTTTTGAAGGCAGAAATCATCTTATACGGCGAATAATCGGCTATTTTGGTGCAGATGTTGTAAAACTTAAACGCACGCGGTATGCGGGGCTTACTGATGCGGACCTGAAGGTGGGGCGCTGGAGATATTTGCGGCAGAAGGAGATCAATGACCTGAGAAAACTCGTAAAACTGGATACACTCGACTTTAACAAACAGGAAGCATGAGTTACACAAGCGTACTAAAAAAAACCGGATCCGTACCGTCACGCGAAAACCTGCCCATTTATTATGATCTATATGCCCCGGTAAACAGTCCCGGATCTGTTTTGCCGGTAGTGCTGTTTATACACGGTTTTAAAGGGTTCAAAGACTGGGGAGCTTTTCCCGATGCCTGTGAAGAGTTTGCAAGGGCAGGATTTGCAATAGTTGCCATTAACCTGTCACGCAACGGGGTAGGAAAAGGAATGACAGACTTTGATGAACCGGAACTATTTGCAGGCCAGACGCTGACCGGCGACCTGGAAGATATCGGTACGGTAATCGAAGCCATTAAAACGCGCGAGATAAGCAGCGATAAATTTACGCTCGACACAGACCGGATTGCAATCATAGGTCACTCCCGGGGCGGCTACACAGCCGTTGCAGCCGCTGCAGAGTACTCAGAGATCCAGTGTTTGGTAACCTGGAATGCAGTAGCTGATTACAATAAACGATGGACTGAGGAGATGATCGGTGACTGGACAAAGAAAGGATATACAGAGATCAAAAATGCGAGGACCGGTCAAACCATGAGAATGGATAAAGTGGTTTACGAGGATGCCGTCCAAAATGCAGGTCGCCTGACGGCGCTTACCCGTATTCAGGAGCTTCACATACCATCCCTGTTCATTGCGGCAAAAGACGACGAAGCGGTGCCCGGTACCGATACAGAGCAACTCTTCAGGCAATCACCCTCCGACGACAAGGAGATTCGCATTATTCAGGATACGGGACATACCTTTGGCGTTTCTCATCCGTTTGAAGAAGACGACTTCCCCGAACCTTTTTCCGAGGTAATCGACCTTACGGAGGGATGGTTGCTGGAATACCTCAAGTAATACCGAGCTTACAGACATCGGATAAGCGTTTAAAGACCTATTTTGCAATGAAAATCCTGAAGAGAATACTGTTTGCGGCAGGGACCGTCATCTTATTGCTCGGTGCCTGTACAAACGGGGTGCAAGCCCAGGTACCCGTCTTGATAAAGGATGAAGCTTTTAAAGATCACGCTCGCCAGGCGATAGATTCACTTTACAACAGAAATTCGGAAGCAGCTCTCGATATTCTTTCCCCATGGATGGATCAGTATCCCGATCACCCGATGTGGGATCTTTGGGAGGGAATGCAGTATTGGTGGTATGTACTTCAGGATTTGCCCGGTACAGAATATGATGAAGCGTTTTTTACAAAGATGAAGGAGGCTGATTTTGAAGCGGGCAGGGTGCTCAGAAGATCTCCCGATCACCCCGATGCACTTATTGTCAGGGCCGTTTCGAACGCTTATGCAGCCCGGCACAATTCGAACAGGGAAAACTGGATTACCAGTATGAATCTGGGGAGACGTGCTTTTCAGGCTCATGAGCGTCTGGTGGAGGTTATGCCGGATTTGCCGGACAACGATTTCGCAGAGGGATTAAAAAAGTACTATTCAGCCTATATCCCCGAGAATTATCCGGTAGTACGGGCTGTATCCTGGTTTCTGCCTGAAGGTGATTATGAAGAGGGGCTCAGAATGTTGCGCATTGCATCGGAAAATGGAATTTTCGCGCGTCCCGAGGCATCCTACTTCCTCGGATATATTCTGCTTAACTACGAAAATGAATATGAAGATGCATCCTTTATCTTTAAGGATATTGTGGAATCCTATCCTGATAACGGGTATTACAGGCGGCTCTATGCAAGGTCACTGATACAGATGGACAAGTACAGCGAAGCCCGGGAGTTTGCGCTTGAAACAATCAGTTACTGGGATTCACTGGGACCCCAGGCTGAATTTTATACGGTGCTTCGGGAAGAAATATTTCACTGGCTGGGAAGAGCCTATTATCATACGGGAGAATACCGGCTTGCATTGGAAGCATTTATCACATCCTACCGGGCCGGCCTGGATTTGCCAAATCGCAGAGAGAGGGAGTTCCATACGTTTTCCGCATATTTTGCAGGAAGAACCAACGAACTGCTCAACAATCCGGAATCTGCAAAACGATATTACCTGGCAACACTTGAGCAGAGGGCAGCCGAAGAAGCTATCGACAGGGCAAAGGAGCGACTTGACAGACTGTGAAGGTGAATTGAAAATTGATGGCGGCACGATTACACCCACTCTGCCGTTGAGAGACACATAAACATTCTTCAATGTAAAAATGTTGGTTCTTTCAATGCATGCATCCGAATCTTTCAGCGAAAAATCTTATTTTCAGAGGTTTTTAAAAGCACAGTCAACGTCTTAATGCACAAACTAATCCGGTTTTTCAGGCCAATTGTTCGGTACAATGTGAGCCACCCCTACCTGGTTGTTACTTTTTCTATTATTCTGGCAGCTGTTGCGGCTATTTTTGCTTCCCGTTTAACTGTAGATACGGACATTGCAAACCTGCTTCCCGAATCGAATGAGAATGTGCAGGCACTCCGGGAGCTGGAACAGACTGCAGGCGGTGAAACACCGATGCAGGTTGCAATCAAGTCACCCGATTTTGAGGCCAATATCCGGTTTGCTGAAAGGTTGGTGCAGGAAAGCCTGAATATGGAGTATTCAAGAACGGGCAATCCTTTTTTTAACCGGGCTGATCTCAGGCGGGAAACAGATGTTTTGAAAGATAACGCACTCTACCTGGCTACAATCGAGGAACTTCAGGAGATCGAACGGTATCTGGAGAACGAAATTGAAACGGCTCGCGAGGAAGCCAATCCCTTCCTGGTAGACTTTTTTGATGATTTTGAAGAAGAGGGGGATAGCGATGAGCCGGAGATAGATGACTTCCGGGAAAGTTACGATGAATTTATCCCCTCGGAATACCCTGTAAATGATGACAGCACGCTAGTCGTTTTCGACCTCTACCCGGCCGGTTCAAAAAGCGATATCCGCTACCTGGAAGACCTATTCAGCAGCTATGAGTCATTGGTTGAACGGCTGGACCCTGAATCCTACCACCCGGAGATGGAGGTTCAGTACGGCGGAAGGCTTAAACGGCATCTGAATGAGTTCCAGTCAATAATGAATGATGTTTTCAACAGCTTCGGCCTTGGAATATCGGGCGTTATACTGCTGGTTATGCTCTACTTTTTCATCAAAAAATATCTCAATTATCAGCAGGCAGATGAGAAATACAGAAAGCACTCTTTCCTGGGACACGTTTTAAGAATGCCGGTGCCTGTACTTGTAATTGGCATCCCGCTTCTGATTAGCCTGATGTGGACATTCGGAATCACCTATTTCTACCTTGGCCTTTTGAATACAATGACCTCCGTACTTTTTGTGATCCTGTTCGGGCTTGGCATCGACTACGGTATTCACTATTACGCGCGCTACATTGAGTACAGATCGGACGGTGTGACGATAGAAGACAGCGTGATCGCAGCCTATGAGAAAACCGGATCCGCAATCATCGTTTCAGCGCTTACTACGGCATCGGCACTGTTTGTGCTCATGTTTGCAGACTTCAGGGGATTCTCCGAATTCGGGTTTATTTCGGGCATCGGGATCCTTTTTGCGGTATCCTGCATGCTTTTTATACTGCCTGCACTACTGGTGATTTTTGAACGATGGAACTGGATTCTTCTGAATCCAAAATCAGAGGACTACGAGTCCAGGGCATTAATCAAACGCTACCCGTATGCCCGTACGGTGGTAACGGCAGGGGTTCTGGTGTCGGCGGTTGTACTGTTCTTTTCGACCAACCTCAGGTTTGAATATAACTTCTCGAATCTTGAGCCTACATTTCCCGAATATGAGCAATTCAAAGAGTTTTCAAGCGGAGTGGATGAGAGTACCCGCAGCAATCCTGCATATATCATTGCTGAGAATGATCAGGATGTTTTTCGGCTGCTGGAGGAGATCCGCGAGATAAAAAATGAAAATCCTGACACAATGATTGATGAGGTGGAGGCACTTCAGGAACGATTTCCGCCAAACAACGAGATGGCTCAGGAAAAACTGGGATACATAGCAGAAATCAGGGAGTTGCTTCAAAACGACTTTATCCGGGATCAGCAGGACGAAAATCTGGATATACTCAGAAGAGGTTCACAGACAAAAGAACCGCTGGATGAAAACCGGATACCTGACTATCTGAAAAACCGGTTTATGACCCGCGAAGGGGAGATCGGCCGCTTTGTCATTATATATCCCAAATCGGGTTTGTCGGACGGACTTAAATCGATAGCCTTCAAAGAGGAGGTGGGTGAAGTTGTTCTGGATAACGGCCGTGAGTATCACGCGGCCAGTACATCCATTGTAGCAGCCACCATGCTTGATCTGATGCGCACCGAAAGTCCGTATATGGTTACGGCTACGTTCATCATTGTGTTTCTGTTTATCTGGATATCGTTCGGGCATATCAGGTGGACAATGATTGCCCTGATTCCTCTGATCGTCGGGCTTCTCTGGCTTTTCGGGATACAGCTGCTGTTCGGCCTGAAATTCAATTTTTATAATCTGGTTGTGCTTCCCGCCATTTTGGGAATTGGCTGCGATAACGGGGTACACCTTGCACACAGATACCGTGACGAGGGACGAAAAAGCATGTGGAACGTACTTTCAAGTACGGGGCAGCATATCAGTATCGGTTCGTTTACCACAATGATGGGTTTTGCGGGATTGTTGTTTACAAGTCATCCCGGTCTGCAATCGATAGGAATTATGGCTACAATCGGTATCGGTATGACCCTTCTTTCCGCCCTTACTTTTCTGCCTGCCATGGTGCAGTTTTTGGAAGACCGCGGCTGGATACATGATTAGTTTTGTTTTTTTTAGTGAAAAGGCAAAAGGCAAAAGGAAGACGTCAGAGGTCAAACGTGAGACGGAATATCAGCGATTGGTCCCGATCCCGAAAGCTTTCGGGACGGGAGCGGTTGTAGATCTCTGATTTATTTTCCATTCTGACCGCTGAAGCCTGAAGCCTGAAGCCTGCTGCGTGCAGTTCGCAGTCCCGAGACTTCGGGAAAGCCTGAAGCCTAAACCATGATCCATGATCACGAAAACCGAAGCCATTGTTTTAAGGTCTGTCGACTTTCAGGAGTCGAGCCTGATCGTGACACTTTTTACCCGAAAGCATGGTAAAGTTGCGGTTATTGCAAAGGGAGCAAGGCGTCCAAAAAGTAAACTGGCTGCTTTTTTTGTGCCGGGTCAGATCCTCGAAGCGGTTATTTTTATGAAGGAAACGCGGGAGGTTCAGACACTCTCGGACGTTTCATACCTCCTCAAGCTTGATAATCTTAGGACCGACCTTGAGAAGATGGCGCTTTCCGTTACTGCACTTGAACTTACATCTCAGATCATACACAGCCATGAACCGAATGAAGACCTTTTTCAGCTGCTTGTGAAGATGCTCTCCTGGATCAACGATCGTGAGCATGTATCAAGGATCATGTTTCCCTATCTGCAAATCAGGCTGGCCGATGCGGCGGGGGTCGGGCTTCAGCCGGATACTACAATTTCAAATGATTCGGGAACAGAATCCGGATCAGGGTATATGAACATTGAAAGCGGAACGATTTCTGAAATCGCAGAGGGAAGTGAGTCGATACGGCTTACACCCCTGCAGTTTGCCTTTGTGCGGGAATCGCTGCATTCTATGAATTCAGGTATTTTTACATTAAAATTGTCACAAAGTGAACTAAGTGAGCTCATTGAGTATTTAGACAGATACTTTCGGTACCATTTCGAGGGCACCCGGCCCAGAAAATCGGATGCCATTTTTGAGCAGATACTAAAAAACTAACATGAAGATTCGCGATAAAATACTTTCCGGAATCCTGCTGGTGCTCATCGGAGTGCTTTTGGGTATGATCCTGATGTTTTTCAGACAGGGTACCTTTTCCTTCGACCTTGCTGAAGTGAAGGTGACGGAGGTAAACAGAAGTGAATCTCCAATATGGACGGATGATGAGCTGGAAAAGATTGATGACCGGTTTGTTTTCAAAACGATTGCTAAAACCGTAACCCCGTCGGTTGTTTATATCGAAACACTGATCAATGCGCGCGATCGAAGAGAAATGAGTCCCGGAGAGGAGGAAGATGGTGGAAATTTTTGGGACCGGTATCTTCCGCGAACCCGTACGGTTGGCTCCGGTGTAATTATCACGGCCGACGGATATATTCTCACAAACAATCATGTTATTGAAAGTGCGGTACGGGATGGAATTAATGTTACGCTGGATGATAAGCGTACTTTTGATGCAAGGGTGGTGGGACGAGACCCCAGTACGGACCTGGCCGTGCTTAAAATTGATGCTGAAAACCTTCAGAATGCAGTGATTGGAAACTCAGATCGTCTGGAAGTGGGCGAATGGGTTCTGGCTATTGGCAATCCGTTCAGGCTCAGGTCTACGGTAACGGCAGGAATTGTAAGTGCCCTGAGCCGTGAAGTGCAAATCATAGATGACCTGAGGCGAATCGAAAGCTTTATTCAGACGGATGCGGCCATTAACCGCGGCAACAGCGGGGGTGCCCTGGTGAACACCAGCGGTGAACTGATTGGTATCAATACCGCCATAGCCACTCAGACGGGAAGCTATCAGGGATACGGTTTTGCAGTTCCCAGCAACCTGGCCCTCAAAATCGCGCGCGATATCATTGAATTCGGTGAGGTGAAAAGAGGACTTTTGGGTGTCACCATTGAATCGGTTACGGCAAGTACAGCCCGGAGAGCGGGGCTCAATGAAATTTCGGGCGTTCTTATCATAGATACGGTGGAGGACGGTGCGGCTGCAAAGGCCGGTGTACAATCATCCGATATCATTCTTAAAGTGAACGGTGTGGCGGTGAGTGAATCCAATCAGCTGCAGGAAAAAGTGGCCATGTTCCGTCCCGATGATCAGGTTACATTAACCATCTGGCGAGACCGGGAAGAGCTGGAAACGGATGTTGTGCTTGAAGAGATGCAGCCTATTGTGCAGGAGACGCAGACAATACCCGAAAACAACTTTGATGAAGAACAACTGGGGCCTGAGCCCGAGATGTGGGAAGAAATTCCAGGAGATGAGAACAGCGGCATTGAACAGCAAAGCTTCCGTGAACTTGGATTCAGCATTCGCGCACTTGCCACACCTGAAGATCCGGATCGTTTCAACCTCTATTTGCACCGTGTTCAAAGAGGTTCAGAAGCATGGAACAGAGGACTCAGGGAAGGAGGTGAAATTACGGAAATCAACGGGAATCGGGTTCATACCCTGGATGAAGTTGAAAAAGAGATTACCGATTCATTAAAAAACCATCGATCTTTGACATTCAAAATACGAACCGGTCAGGGTACTGACGGTTATTATCAGTTGTTCTAAATTCAAATAAAATTTTATTCATGAGACGTTTTTCTATCCTAATGTCGGGGATTCTGCTGCTCACACTTTCATCATGTGCAACCACTGATCAGGGAAGAGATGAAGGCGATGCATCTGTTGAAGAAACGGCGGGGACAAATCAACCGTCATGGTACAGTGCTCTCACCACCTCGAAATCGGACTCAGCTTCTTTTACAGGCTTTGCACGAGCTGTTTCTGCCGACAGGGAGGAAGCCCGTGAACTTTCTGAACAGACAGCTATAAAAAATCTGCGTTTTGAAATCGACAGATATGCGGAAGAGATCAGAAGGGAACTAACAGCAGGCGGAGCAAACGGTTCACTTGAAAGCGCTGCGTTTATCAGAAACCTGAGAAATGCCGTGGAGTCAATGCCGGTGGGCGATGCGATGACTGAAACAGAATTTTTCGGTGAGGGATCCGTGGTCCATGCATTCACGCGAGTCTCGATATCGTCACAGGCGGTTATTGACATGCTTTCAGCTCAGATAAATCATGATGATTTTGTTGAGTTACTCAGGCAGAAAGCAGCTTCCTGATTTCAGATTGAAACCGATATATAAAACTAAAAAGTAAAAAACAGATTGATCCGTACCATGAGCAAAGCAACAATCCGAACGGAAAAGGGTGACATGCAGGTGGAATTTTTTGATGACGATGCCCCCGGTACCGTGGCAAATTTTATTAAACTCTCGAAAGATGGATTTTATGACGGATTAACATTCCATCGTGTGATTCCGGAATTTGTAATTCAGGGCGGATGCCCCAAAGGGGACGGCACCGGAGGACCGGGCTACAGCATCGATTGTGAACTCGACGGAGAGAAGCAATACCATGACCGCGGTGTACTGTCGATGGCTCATGCAGGGCGCAATACGGGAGGATCTCAATTTTTTATCTGCTACAATCGCGAAAATACCGCTCATCTCGACAGAAACCATACGGTATTCGGCAAAGTGACGGAGGGGCTCAATATTATTGACGATATCCGCCAGGGAGACAAAATCAACGAGATCGTTATCGCCGACGAGGAGTAACAGCCGCAATGGCCTGCAAAATCGCTATGTGATTCCGTACCTGCCGGAGAGCAAGTGGCTGATAAATTTGAGACAGCCTGAAAACTCCTGTCCGATAGTAAAAAATGGCGCTTTCCATTTTGATCTGTGGGAAAAATAAAACACATTCTGAATGATTGTTTTAAGAATAAGCTAAAATTCATTTGGAATGGAGATTAAGACACAGGGCGACCGGTATGATGTAGTTGTTGTCGGTTCGGGGGCCGGCGGTGGTATGGCCGCAAAAATACTTTCTGAACAGGGACTTTCTGTAGCCGTAGTTGAAGCCGGTGGGGATTATGACCCCGCATTGGATGAATATCGCACACAGCTCCGCTGGCCGTGGGAGTCACCCAGAAGAGGCGCAGGTACCGTTCGTCCGTTTGGAGATTTTGATGCAGCATGGGGAGGCTGGGATATTGACGGGGAGCCCTATACCCGTAAAAACGGCACCGGTTTCGACTGGTTCAGGTCACGCATGGTGGGAGGCCGCACCAATCACTGGGGCCGGATTTCGCTGCGCTTCGGGCCAAAGGATTTCAGGCGAAAAGAGATCGACGGACTGGGCGATAACTGGCCCATCAGTTATGAGGATATCAAGCCCTATTACGACCGTGTTGACAAGCTGATCGGGGTGTTCGGCACCAATGAGGGACTTGAAGATGATCCGGATGGTTTTTTTCTGCCGCCACCCAAGCCAAGGCTTCACGAACTTTATGTAAAAAAAGGTGCCCGGCAGGTCGATATTCCGGTAATCCCGTCGCGGCTGTCCATACTTACGCGTCCCGTAAATAATCGCAGGGGCGCCTGCTTTTTCTGTAATCAGTGTAACCGCGGATGCAATGTGTATGGTGATTTTTCCTCCGGATCCTGTCTGCTGCAACCGGCTATGGAGCGCGGGAAGGTGGATCTTTATACCATGGCGATGGTTCGCGAAGTTACCACGAACGGCAGCGGCGAGGCCACCGGTGTAATCTATATCGACAAGCGCGATATGAAAGAGTACAGAATTGATGCAAGGGCAGTGGCCCTCGGAGCGTCGGCTTGTGAAACGGCACGAATAATGCTGAACTCTAAATCACCTGCGCATCCGAACGGCCTTGCAAACAGCAGCGGTGTAGTGGGCCGGTACCTTCATGATTCAACCGGCGCAGACCGGATGGCGATTCTTCCCGAACTGATTGACCGTGAGCGGTACAACGAGGACGGAGTTGGAGGGCTTCACGTCTATACGCCCTGGTGGCTTGACAACAGTAAACTCGATTTTCCGAGGGGCTACCACCTGGAGTATTGGGGAGGTATGGGAATGCCGATGTACGGAACCGGTTTCGGGATGGATACCATGCGGCAGTACGTACGGGATGAAATGGGCAATCCATCGCCCAATGGCGGTTACGGTGTGGGCCTGATGCGGGATATCCGAAAATTATGGGGCTCAACGGTGGGTATTTCAGGCCGGGGAGAGTGCATTGCGCGCTATGATAATTACTGTGAGATTGATCCCGGCACTGTCGATAAATACGGCATTCCGGTTCTGCGTTTCAACTACACGTGGAGTGATCATGAACGGCAGCAGGCCAGGCATATGCACGATACATTCGAGGAGATCCTTACTGCAATGGGCGGGACGCTTCTGGGTGATAAGCCGGGAGAAGACAGTGATTACGGACTGCATACGCCTGGAAGGATTATTCACGAAGTGGGAACAACCCGCATGGGTGACAATCCCGGCAGTTCGGTTTTGAACAGCTACGGCCAGGCACACGACTGTAAAAACCTGTTTGTTGTGGATGCAGGCTCTTTTGTGTCACAGGCTGACAAGAATCCAACCTGGACCATTCTTGCACTCTCCTGGAGAACATCGGAGTATATTGCCGATGAGATGCGGAAGGGAAATCTTTAATTGACAGCTGATTCTGAAGCCTTTGGATAATGATGGCGAAAGAAATAATCTTTTAAATCAATCAGAAAACGATGGACAGAAGACAACATCTTAAACTGCTGCTTGCCGGTTCGTTTGGTGCCGGATTTCTTATGAGCGGCGGCTGCACCGAGGAGGACCGCAGGACGAGCGAAGAAATTATAAGGAATAACGGGGGAGGTTACGGACGTACCCCTGAAGAAAAGGCCCTGGATGAAAAACTCAGGTCGGAGACCTTTTTTACAGAGGAGGAGATGAAGATGGTGGCGGTTCTGTCCGATATCATTATTCCGGCCGATGGAGACTCAGGAAGCGCAACGGATGCGGGGGTGCCCGACTTTATCGAGTTTATGATGAAAGATTACCCGCCTTTTCAGGTGCCGACGAGGGGAGGACTCATGTGGCTGAACAGTCAGTGCAGAAGCCGCTTCGGATCCGGTTTTCTGGACTGCAGCCAGGATCAGCGAATGGAGGTGATTGACGACATCGCGTGGCCCGACTCCGCATCATCCGATATGGAGTACGGTGTCAGGTTTTTTAACCGAATGAGAAATCTGGCCGCAACCGGCTTTTTCACCAGCGAGATGGGCATACAGTACCTGGGGTATGTCGGCAACCGGCCGGGATTCTGGGACGGTGTGCCTGACAATGTGCTTCGCAAGCATGGACTGAGCTATGACCGTAAAACGCTGGAAGAATGCATTAAGCTGGAGGAGCGCAGCCGCATTGCAGAGTGGGATGAAGACGGCAACCTGCTGAATCGCTCCTGACCGGGATTTACATGAAGTGAGTTCGACAAACTTCTGTATTGAACTCAGGTTAAACGGCTTCGATTTTCTCTATCTCAAGCCTGAAAGGTCCTTCCTGCTTGTCGCTGATCAGGAAACCATACCGCATGATCTGGGATGCATTCAAGGCTGGAGCATCAGGAACGGACCGGCCCCGGAACACAGCACGAAACTCATTGAGGGGTAAATCAACGATTTCCCGGTCACCGTTTTTGGTGTCGAACCGATATTCATAACTCCAGCGATCCGGTTGCCCTGCAGTGCCGGTCTGCAGGCGAAAGCTGTACCTTTTTCCATCCCCCTTAAGGGTTATCCGAATGCTGCGGTATCCGGTCAGGTTCAGGGGTTCGTGATTTTTGACGGAAGCAAACCCGCCATTGTTTTCAAGCGAAACCCTGCCCAGAAATACCGCATGCCCCTCTGCGTTGATCTGGAACCCGCTGTCTGAGCGTCCACCCATCACCGAATCATTGGTTATCTGCCATTTCTGGTGAGCCAGGTTCGAAAAATCGGTAATCAGAAAGTGTGATTGATGCATGATGGATTTGTTCCGTCTGTTATTTCAGAAGCCGTATGCGGTGTGAGAAAGTGCCGAATCGCTGCCTGGGTGGGCACTTTAATGTCATCACTTTACTGGATGCCGAGTGCCCTGCCCAGCCTCCTGAAGAAGCCTCCTTTTTTCTTTGTACTGTCAGAATTCTGTTCTTCTCCTTCGATAATGCGGGGGTCATCGCTGTCACGTCCGGTAAAAAAATCCAGTATGCGATCGCGGAGTCTGTCGTTCTGAAAATCGGGGCACGAAAGGGTAAAGGATGTATTGGTTACGTTCAACGGAAAACGGTTTTCTGCCGCATTCAGTTCGGGATTCTCCGAAAGTCGGTTCAAAAACCCACCCACAACGGGCAGTGCGGTTTGAGAAGCGTAGGCCGGAAATTCCCTGAACCGTACACGGTTGTTCCAGCCGCCTATCCGGGTTCCGAAGACCAGATCGGGCGTGAACCCGACAAACCAGCCGTCGGTAAATTGCTGCGTGGTGCCTGTTTTTCCCGCCAGTGCATGACGGATACCAAACTCTGAACGGAGGGGTTCACCGGTGCCTTCATTTACTGCTTTTTGAAGCATTTGAACCATTGCGCCCGCGGTTTCAGGGGTGATACCCGATATATCCGACTCCCTACTCACAATCTCGGCGGATGTGTTCAGGCTGTCATCCAGAAAATAGATTCGTTCTCCGTCAGAATTCCGGATCTCCTGAATGAATACCGGCTTCGACGGTTGACCGCTATTCAGGAAAGAGGTATATGCAGCCGTGAGTTCCAGCAGCGACACCTCGGCCGTACCCAGCGCTATCGACGGAGCCTCCGGCATGGGTGATCGGATACCCATTGCGGACGCAGTTTGTTGAATATTTTCGACGCCTGTTTCCATGGCAACGTGTACCGCTACGGTATTGATCGACTGCGAGAGAGCGCCCTGTAGTGAATAGCGTCCGCCATACTCCTCCTCATGGTTGCGGGGTGTCCAGCCGTCATAGTCGGCATATTGTGCCAGAACGTTACGCTGATAGTCGCAGGGCTTTCTCCCGTTTTCAAGAGCGGCCGCATAAAGAATCGGTTTAAATGCAGAACCGGGCTGCCTGTGTGCAGTTACCTGATCGTAGGGGAAATGCCGGTGATTGATGCCGCCCGTCCATGCCATCACTCGTCCTGAATAGGGGTGGAGGGCAACAAAACCCGCATTCAGAAATGTAAGATAGTGCTTGAGCTCCTCGTAGGGCGAGATCCGGACATCACGATAGCCGTCCCAGGTAAACAGAGAGGTATTAACAGGCGTATGCAGTATGTCTTCGATTTCCTGATCGGTGAGCCCTTGTGATACCAGTTCCCGGTACTGCCCGGTCTGTTTCCATGCCTGCAGAATGTCGGGGTCGTCCATTCCGAATATGGGGCTCCGGCCGGTTTCCCGGTCCAGAATGGATTGAAGGTACTTCATCCGTTCTGAAATGGCAGCGTCGGCAGCCTGCTGGATTCGCGTATCCAGGGTCGTTACGACCTCCAGGCCATCGCTGGATGCGTTATATGAAGAGTTTTTACTGCCTGAATGAGCGGATAGAATCTCCGTGAGCTCACGGCGGGCCATCTCCAGAAAGTAGGGGGCGATATCATCCGGCTCCCGGTAGCGCGTGTAGTCGGTAACCAGGGGCTGTTCTATCGCGGCTTCCGCCTCTTCGGTGCTGATCATCCCGTACTTCTCCATCTGTCGAAGAACAACATCCCTGCGCTCTTTCGATGATTCCGGATTTCTGTATGGATTGTATGATGTGGTTGCTTTCAGTAATCCGGCCAGCACCGCTGCCTGCCGGAGTGTAAGGTCAGAGGCAGACGTATTAAAAAATCTTCTTGACGCCATCTCAATTCCAAAGGTGTCTTCACCGAATGATACCTTGTTCAGGTAAAGGGTCAGGATCTCTTCTTTTGAAAAGATTGCTTCCATACGGCTTGCAATAATCATTTCACGGATCTTATCCGTAATCAGGAAAAAACCATGGCTGTACTCACGCGGGTAGAGGTTTTTTGCAAGCTGCTGGGTTAGCGTGCTTCCGCCGCCGCTGTCCTGCCCCAGTAAAATGGTTTTAACAAGAACCCTTGCAAGCGCACGATTGTCAATGCCGTTGTGATCGTAAAAACGAACATCCTCAATGGAAAGGAGTGCGTCAACCATTACAGGGCTCACATCCTCAAGCTCTGTATGGATACTGTTCTGTTTGCGGGTAGTGCCGATCTGTTTTCCGTCGGACGAGTAGAAAATCGTGTGCTGCTGCCGGTTGACCTGCTGCAATTCATCTGTGCCTGGCACCGGTCCGAAGAGACCCGTATAGGTGAGAAAAACGATCAGAAACAGGATACCTGAACATGTCGCAATTACAGAGAACCCAAAGTATTTCAGTTTTCTTAAAAAGGGGATTTTTTTTGCCAACTCCTGTCAGATCCTAAATTTTGTGCTTCTTATTCAATCTGTATTGAACCGCCTGATGAGATGTAAGTTCCATAAAAAGGCATCTCTATACAATTCGTTTACAACCATTAGGCAATTAATGTTACTTTCAGGATGATAAGGCTGAATTTGTTATCAAAAATTGATTATAAGAAAGAGATTTAAAACTATACTGCGGAAATTATTGTTTTCTCGAAAAATGGTAAAATATACAGGGTAAATATTATGAAAAGTGATGTTCTCAGTACCACAAAGAAAGACGTTTCAGAAAATAAACAGAGGCTGCTGGAGCGATACGACATAATTCGTTCATTTACCGAAAAACTGACCGAGACCCTTGAAACAGAAGATTTTGTAATTCAGGCTGTTGAAGAAACAAGCCCGGTGAAATGGCATCTGGCACATACAAGCTGGTTTTTTGAGGCGTTTGTTCTGAAAAAAGGGATGCCGGATTATGAATCACTCCATCCTCAGTACGATTACATTTTCAATTCCTATTATGTGCAGACCAGCGACCCTCACTGCAGGGACAAGCGCGGAAATTTATCACGTCCTACGGTAAAGCAGGTTTTTGAGTTCCGTGAGTTCATCAACGATAACATGCACAAGTTCATTGCCGGTCTGGATGAGGAGTCATTCAGGGAGTGGGAGCCGGTTGTTGAAATAGGGCTCAACCACGAACAGCAGCATCAGGAGCTTCTACTGACAGACCTTAAATTTCTGCTCGCTCAAAACCCCCTATATCCCATCTTCCTGGAGAGAACTCGTGATGCTGCAGCCGATCCGGGACCGCTCTCTTGGGTTGAATTCGATGAAGGGATCTATGAAGTAGGCCATCCCGGAGGCCAATTCGGGTATGACAATGAATTTCCGGAGCATAAAAATTATCTCTACCCCTTTGGCATATCGAACCGCCTGGTAACAAACGGTGAGTACCTTGAGTTTATGAACGACGGCGGGTACGGTGAGGTGAAGTGGTGGCTGGATGAAGGTTTTTCTGCAGTTGAGCGCGAAGAGTGGGCCTCACCTTTGTACTGGATTAAACGTAACGGCGAGTGGCATCACTATACGCTCAACGGAGTGGAAAAGCTGGATCTGAATGAACCGGTTACACACATCAGCTATTATGAAGCGGACGCATATGCACGCTGGGCCGGAGTGCGTCTGCCCACGGAGAAAGAGTGGGAAGCTGCATCGAAAAAAGCGGAGTTGAAGGGACACTTTGTTGAAAGCATGAATGTACATCCCGCAGGAATTGCGAAGGGAGTAACAGCCGGCGATGATCTGATCCAGATGTTCGGTGATGCCTGGCAGTGGACTCAAAGTGCCTACTCTGCCTATCCCGGTTACAAGCCTTTTCCGGGCGCTCTGGGAGAGTACAACGGAAAATTTATGGTCAATCAATACGTGCTTCGCGGGGGCTCCTGTGCCACACCCGAATCCCATATTCGCCGCAGTTACCGCAACTTTTTTCACGCCAATGCACGATGGCAGTTTTCAGGAATCCGGCTTGCAAAAGATTTGCATGAAAGCTGATAAGGATTCACGAGAGATGACATGAAATTATACAAATCCGTGTGCCGATGAATGAATCTGAAACTGCAAGCGGGATTGCCGCGGAGGAGATCCTCAAAGGCTTGCAGCGACCGCAGAAAAGTCTGCCCAGCAAATATTTTTATGATGAAAGGGGATCGGAGCTGTTCGAGCAGATATGCAGTTTGCCTGAGTATTATCCAACCCGTACCGAGATATCGATTTTAACATCAAACATGAGTGATATCTCCCGTACAATCGGAAAAGGAATAGATCTGGTTGAATTCGGCAGCGGAAGCAGCCTGAAGACGCGGATGCTCCTGGATCACCTGAAAGATCTGCACGTCTATTATCCGGTTGACATATCGGAAGCATTTCTTATGAAAAGTGCCGATCAGATCCGGTCTGAGTACAAAAATTTAAATGTTATACCCGTTCCCGCCGACTATACGGAACCCTTCAGTTTACCCGGTGATCTGAATGGAGAGCGGACCATCATTTTCTTTCCGGGCTCAACCATCGGGAATTTCCGCCCCGACAGGGCGTCGGGTTTTCTGAAACAGCACAGGCCGCTTATGCTGCCCGGCGGAGGAATACTGATCGGCGTGGACCGCAAAAAGCCGAAAGAGATACTGGAGCGTGCTTACAACGATGAAAAGGGTGTAACTGCAGAATTCAACCTGAATATACTGAATCACCTGAATGATAAGCTGGATGCGGCTTTTGACCCTCGCCTGTTTCGCCATAAAGCGTTTTACAATGAAGAGGAAGGCCGGATAGAGATGCACCTGGTTTGCCGGGCCGATCACGAGGTAGAACTATCAGGCGTTACCGTATCTTTTATGGAAGGAGAATCCATTCATACCGAAAATTCATACAAGTATAGTCCTGATGAGGTAGAAGCACTTTTTGGAGAGGGGTACAGGCTCGAAGCGATGTGGAGTGACCCGGACAAATACTTCAGCGTCTACTATTTCAGGGTCTGAAACCGGGGTGCCTCAATTTTTTGTCAGGGCCAGAGTGATCGCTGGTTCCCATGAGCCGGCAGGCCGCCGCTATCCTTCAGCATTCTTGCAGTATGCATCAGGTTCCAGGTCATAAAGGTGGTATTCCGGTTTGTGAAATCATTCTCCGGACCCCCCGAATTTTCATCCAGGTAGGAGGGACCCGGACCCACTTCACCAATCCAGCCCGCATCCGCCTGGGGTGGGATAGTGTACCCGATATGCTGTAAACCGTAAAGGATGCTCATGGAGCAGTGCTTAACCCCATCCTCATTACCGGTTATGATACATCCACCCGCACGCCCGTAGTAGATATACTGCCCTTTTTTATTCTGTTTGCCCGAAAAGCTGTATAACCGTTCAATCACCATGTTTGCCACGGATGATTTTTCACCGAGCCAGATGGGCGTACCAATCACCAGGATATTGGCATCCAGGATCTCTTTCTGGAGGTCGGGCCATTCATCCTTGTCCCAGCCATGCTCCGTCATATCCGGATAAACTCCGGATGCTATGTCGTAGTCCACAGGCCGGATCATTTTTGCAGCAACCCCGCAGGCTTTCATAATCTGCTGTGAAAGTGACATCAGTCCGGCGGTATTCGACACTTCCGGGGACTTTTTCAGGGTGCAGTTCAAAAAAAGTGCCTTCAGATCGGAAAAATCCGTCTCATTCTCTTCGATCCATTGTTTCTGAATAGAATTGAGGGTGTGTTTCATACCAGGTGATTTTTGATGAACAATTTCTTGTCAAGAAATGAAAAATCGAGGGTGATCGTGTCACGTCTTTATAACATAAGGTGTCACCGTCCTGGATTCCGGCAGGCCCTTAATGTGAAGCAGACGAAATACCCCCTTCCGATTTGAAAGGGGGTGGATATTGACTGCCAGAACCGCTTAGAGTTCAGGTACCAGGCGGTTATCCGTGGCTTGCTCGAATGCATAAGCGATTTCGAGAAGTACCGGCTCACTCCAGGCGCGTCCAAAGAAGGAGACGCCGACGGGAAGTCCGTCAATATTACCCATGGGAAGGCTGATGATGGGATAGCCCGCGCGGGCGGATGGAGAACTGCTTGAGAGCTGAAAGTTATCACCCAGAATAAGGTCCGTTTTCCAGGCGGGTGATCCTGTAGGCGCCACAATCGCATCCAGATTGTTTTCGTCCATCACTTTATCCATGCCGTTCTCCCTGCTGCCGGAGAGCATATTTTCGAGTGCATTTTGATACTCTTCGGAGTCAAGACCGCCTTTTTCGGCCGCTGTTAAAATCAGGTCACGGTCGAACCGCTCGGTTTCAACCGGTGTATTTCTCGTCAGCTCTGCAAGCTCTTCCATGCTGCTGAGCGGCGCATCCTCTCCCAGTGATGCAAAGTATTCATTCAGTCCGTGTTTGAATTCATAGAGCAGCACCTGGAACGCATCGCCGCCGATGTTGCCTCCTATTTGATCAATTTCCACAATCTCGGCACCCAGCTCTTCGAGCTGTCGGATCGTCTGGTGCATCAGGGTATCAACCCGGAAGTGATTTCCGAGCGGCTGGGTATAAAAACCGATTCGCTTTCCTTCGAGGCCGTTTTCATTCAGAAACTGCGTATAGTCCGTATAGCTGTTGCCTTCGCTGGCGGCCGTTTTGTCGTCTGCGGGATCCACTCCTGTGAGGGCTCCGAGCAGAAGAGCCGCATCACGAACGGTTCGCACCATGGGGCCCGCACTGTCGGTGGTGTAAGAGATCGGTATGATGCCGCTGCGGCTCCAAAGTCCTACGGTTGGCTTCAGGCCAACTATGCCGTTTGCGTTCGATGGACAGACAATGCTGCCGTTGGTTTCCGTACCGATAGTGAGTGTTGCCATGTTTGCGGAGGCTGCCGCTCCGGAGCCTGAACTGGATCCGCAAGGGTTCCTGGTTAGGTCGTAGGGGTTATTGACCTGGCCGCCCAGTCCGCTCCATCCGCTGGATGAAAAGCTGCTGTGGAAATTGGCCCACTCACTCAGGTTGGTTTTACCGATAATAACCGCCCCGTTTTCACGCAGTTTTCGGGCAATATAGGCATCCTCAGGAGGTACAGATCCCTCCATAAACCGCGATCCTGCGGTAGTTGGCATATCGTATGTATTGATATTGTCTTTCAGAAGAATGGGCACACCGTGCAGCGGTCTGCGTATTTCACCGGCCTGGAGTTCGCTGTCGAGAGAATCGGCTATTGCAAGCGCATTCGGATTCACCGTGAGAACGGAATTGAGCCGGTCTTTGTCAAGCGATTCAATTCGGTCGAGATAGGCCCGGGTGACCTGCTGAATAGTGAAGTCGCCGTTTTCATATCCTTCGTGAAGCTGGTCAATGGTAATCTCTTCAAGATTCAGCATCTCATAGAGGCTGTCACGGTCGCCCGTGCACGACACAAGGAGTAAAAGAGATAACAGAAGAGTAGATAGAAGTCTGGTCAACATAATCGGGTCGTTTTATTTGAGTGAGAGAACGGAAGTAAGGGATAATTCGCTACTGTAGCAACCTGTAAAACGGATCGTTCAATGCTTTTCAAATCATGACGACATGTTTACTGCTGCCGGGAAATGAACTCTTTATGGAACTAAAGCATGACATTTTCATTTTGTTAGGTTTTAATTTTATAAAAAATCTATTTCATCAGCGTATATATGAACGATATCAGACAGGACTATTCAGCATACACAAACGAGGATTTCACCGTTTGGCGAACACTTTTCAGCCGGCAGGCCGAGACACTAAAGGGGAGGGCTCATCCGGAATATATGAGCTGCCTTGAAAAACTGGGTGATGTGCTGAATGCTGATAAAATTCCGGACTTTGATGAGCTGAACGAAAAATTGATGGCAGAAAACGGCTGGTCGATCGTGGTTGTGCCGGGACTGATTCCCGTGGACCGGTTTTTCAAACTGCTATCCGAGAAGAAATTCTGTTCTTCCACCTGGCTGCGCAGCATGGATCAGCTCGACTATCTGGAGGAACCGGATATGTTTCACGACATCTTTGGCCATGTTCCTCTCTTAATGAATCCCGAGTATGCAAAATTTGTTGAGGGGTTCGGCCGGCTTGGGGTGGAATACGGACACAATAAAACCGTTGAAAGGCAGCTTCAGAGGCTGTACTGGTTCACCATCGAATTCGGGCTGATAAAACTTAAGGAAAACACTAGGATTTACGGTGCGGGAATCATCTCCTCTTCGGGTGAAACAAAACATATTTTTGAGGATGATATCGACGTGCACTCTTACAATGCAGACCGTGTGCTCCATACCGATTTCATCACCTCCGAAATACAGACCCAATACTTTGAGATAACCTCTTTCGAGGAGCTGTATCTGTCGGTAAGCACGCTCGACAAACAGCTTGGAAAAGAAGTCAGCATTGCGCCTGCCAAATAACGGTTCACCGTTGGCCGGATTCCGGAAATGAAGCTTGAATCCGGCCTACTTCATTCTTATTTACACAGTGCAGTCTATCCGGCTGCTTAACTTTTAAGACAGGCAAGGAATCAATGGATCTGAAAATATCAGGCAAGGTGAAGGAAATACTGGAGATGCAGTCGGGAGAGGGGAAGAACGGTCCCTGGAAGAAGCAGGATTTTATCCTGGAAACCCCCGGTAAATTTCCGCGGCTGGTATGCATCACCCAGTGGGGAGAACAGATTGACAAGAACAACGTACAGGAGGGCGAAACCCTGACGGCATGGATTGACATTCAGAGCCGTGAGTACAAGGGAAGGTGGTATACGGATGTAAAGGCCTGGAAAGTGGAGAGGGGAGACTCATCATCCGGGGCGGCCCCCGAGGGAGGAATGCCGGGTGATGAAAAGGTGATTGACTTCGGAGCCTATGATGACGATGACCCGCCTTTTTAAACCACTCATTTAATTATGCGTGTATTTGAGATGAAGGATTGATTCAAGAGGCAAGGATTCTTTAATACAATCTGTTATCGCACTCACCCAGATTTATTGATCCGTATCGCTTAGAGATCCCATCAGGTCAAAGCCGAGCCGGTCAATTTCAGCTGCCTCTGAATGGCCGGCCGAGATGTTTGACAGCACGATAACGCCGCGGTTGTTTTCGGGGCTGATAACCATGATTGTTCTGTAGCCGCCGGTGCCCCCATTGTGCCAGTACCAGCGGTCTCCCGAGCTGCGCGTGCTGATAATCCAGCCCATGGCTATTTCCAGGTTCTCTTCCTCATTGCTGAAGGTGGTTTGCCTTTCCAGAGCGTACACCTCATTGGAGGGGTCAAAATTGGCGAGGGCGAAGCGGGACAGATCATGCGCCGTAGAATAGATTGCACCGGCCCCTTGCAGTACGTTCAGGTCCCAGTTGGATGTTTCGCGGCCGCGTTTATCCAGGCCCGGAACGAGATACTGCTGAATACCTTCCTGAACTGTTGTCGAACGGGTCATGCCTAAAGGGCGGAAAATATGACGGTTCAGGAGCTCTTCATAGGATGCTCCCTCAGCTTGTTCAAGAGCGTAGCCCAATAGTCCGGCGCCCAGATTTGAGTAGGCATGCTCTTCACCGGGTTCATACTCCAGCTCTACATCTTCTCTCAGGTAGGTTATCAGGTCTTCTTCACCAAAATAGGCGTACGGGTTACTTGTGTTCAGCAGCATATTCCAGATAAATCCGGGCGGTAACCTGGGCAGTCCCGAAGTGTGATTAGACAGTTGCATAAACGTAAATTCCGCACTGTCTTTCATCTCCGTTTCAAGATAGTTTCTAATGGGCTCATCCGGATTTATACCTCCTTCAACACTTGCATGTGCCAGCAGAGTGGAGGTGAATACTTTGGAAATGGAGCCTATTTCAAAAACGCTCTCAGAATTGCTCATATTTTTGAGGGTGTCGGCAGTGCGGATTGCTCCGTAGTATCGGGCTGTGGAGTCATCTATGATCGCAATGGCAAATTGCGTGTTATTCGGTTAGAGTGACAGAGCATCGCCTATGCGTTCAGCCTGATCTGAGGTTACAACTTCATCAGCCGAAAGCGAGTAGACAGCTTTTTCGGGAGCACTGATTGAAGAGCATCCTGTAAATAGAACCAGGCACATTGTGCTGAACAGAAGAAGGAGTCGAATGTGCATTGGTTTACTAAATTATTTTAGATTTATGCCTGTAATCTAAAGAATCAGCAGGATAGTTCAAGGTTTTAAACAACTCCAAAACAGATAATAAGTGACGGTAAGGGGGTGGGCCTCCGGGAAAGTCACATTACAAAATGCCTGTCCTTTCAGGGCATGTGCCGTTCAGCCTCCGCAACAAACCTGCGTGCATCCCGCCTGCGGAAGTCTTCCATAACCTTTCGGTCATTCACTTCCATTTCGCCAAAGAGGTCTTTGCCGTCCAGGTCTTTAATCACAAGCCGCCCCTCAGCGATATATACATCACTTATTTCGGTAAAAGGTATGGCAATTGCACGGTCGAGCATGGTTCTCACGCCGCTGCTCACCATCGATTTAATGACGGTGGCAAAATGGGAGTCATCCGGTTCTTTGCTGGTCTCAGCATCCAGTTCTTCCCGCAAGTTGGTCATAAACGAATCGCTGAACTGAATAACAATACTCTTTTCTGCGATCATAAAATCAATGGAGCCCTCGCGGGTCGTCATGGCATAATCCGTGTCGGAATGGGCCATTCGATCGACAAGCTCGGCATCTTCTCCGTAATTGTCTTCACTGAATACAACACCCTGTGCCCTGGGTACAGAAAGGGCGCAGAGAAAAATAATTGGAATAAGAATGGCTGCTCTGGATTTATTTGACTTCATATTCGTAAGGTATAGTTGGTTGACTGTACTTAGATCCGGTCAACTCTACGGAAACCATGGATTACAGTTTCATATATTCAGAATTTTTATTGCAGGGATGAGCATTGGGTCTTGAGATGAAAAACCCGTTTCTTTGGATGCGTAACGCGTATACCAGTTCAACATAACCCGATTTATCTCTATATGGAGGATAGCGGCGACAATAAGCCCGATAAGATGTTTACGGAAGAGGACCTGAACCTGAGCTCCAGGGAGCTGTTGGGAATGTCGCTTGGGTCTATGGTTCTCTACCTGTTTATAGCCACGCTTCTATACTATTTTGTTATCGGAGAGAGCCTTTTGTCTGTCTTTTTTACCGGGAAACCGATTGTTGAACAGCTGCTTACGGGATTGGGTGCGGGTGTGGCCTCCGCGCTTGTCATTCTTTTCTTCTCTACGCGTCCGCCCATGAGTAAAGTGCTCGACGACTTTATGATATTCAGAATTATTTCACGTGCAGAATTTACCCTTTTCGACAAGGTTCAGATCTCCCTTTTCGCCGGTGCGGGAGAGGAAATCCTGTTCAGGGGCACCATTCAGCCGCTGATCGGTATCTGGCTCACCTCCGTGCTCTTCATCGCCATTCACGGGTACATCAGTATCAAATCGGCCGGACATATTTTGTTTACGGTGCTCCTGCTCGGGCTCAGCGTGATGCTCGGTTTTCTGTTTGAGCTTTCGGGTATTGTAGCGGCCATGACGGCGCATGCGGTTTATGACCTGGTGATGCTTTTCTGGGCCGGGAAACGACAGGAACAGATTTCCGGGTAGAGAAGGCCGGTACGCTTTGTGTTGTCTTTATCCTCAGATTCTGTTAATTATATACCGTCCTGTTTGAGGCTCCGACTTTCAACCTAACTTATCTCTTATGCGAAAGCTGATCAGATCCCTATTCATTCTTATTCCTGGTATTCTTGCCGTACCAACTCTCTTGTGGGCGCAAACCGCGACCGTTACCGTCACGCCTGCCGAGCTGAGGCTGGATGTGGGAGAAAAAGTACAGCTCACGGCTCAGATCACCGATGAAAACGGCAATCCGGTTGACGGAGAAATCCGTTTCTTTTCCCGCGCACGCCGCGACATGCCGGTGAGCAGATCGGGCGAAGCGACGGCGATGAAGCCCGGTTCCTACACACTCTTTGCACTTTATATTGATGAAGAGGGGAACAGAGTGCAGCAGGAGGTTCCGGTTGTAGTTGCCTATCCGCCTCTCGACAGAATTGAAATTACCAATGCACCCGAACAGATCTACACAGGGGAGTCGCTCAGGCTTCATCACAAGGTTCTGGATGAAGCAGGGCTGACCCGTGATGATGTGGATGTCACATTCGCCGTGAATAACGGAAACCGTGCGGAAATATCTCAATTCGGCCATTTCAGGGCTCTACAGCCTGGTAATGTCACTGTAAGCGTCTCGGCAGAAGGTATTGAAACAACAAAAAGGATTACCATACGGCCCAATCCGGTACGAAGTGTTGAGATAGGGAATAATGTTCTTGAGGCAAGAACCGGGGACGTGTTGCACGTGAACGCTGTTGCGATGGATGGAAACGGCCGGCCGGTGGAGGATGCCAGAATCAGCTACTCCTTTCTTGCGGAGCCCGACGACCAGCTGGGTGAGGGAGCCACGGCACAAATCGATCAGAAAGGAAGGTTTGTGGCAAACAAACCCGGCTTCTATACACTGGTAGCCAAAAACGGAAATACGGTAGAACAACAGCAGGTCAGAATCAATCCGCGGAATGTGTCGCGCGATATCGAACTGGTGGGCCATGCGCTGGTGGCAAACGTCCATACCTCAGATCTATGGATATGGGAAGGCGTGGACGGCCGCGATTATGCCATTACGGGCACATGGGGAGGAAACGGGGAGGCCTATTTCTGGGAAGTTACAAACCCTGCCAATATCATCCCGACCGATACGGTTACCGTGGATGCCAGAACGGTGAATGATGTAAAAATCTCCGAAGACGGGCGGCTTGCGGTAATCACCCGCGAGGGCGCCTCAAACCGGAGAAACGGTATCGTTATTCTGGACGTGACCAATCCCCGTGACGTATCCGTTATTACGGAATATACCGATGAATTAACGGGCGGCGTTCACAACGCGTTTATTTATGAAGATCACGTTTACGCGGTAAACAACGGCACGCGGTATGATATTATCAACATCGAGGATCCCTCAAACCCATACCGGGTGAGCAGGTTTGAACTCGATACCCCGGGGCACTCCATTCACGATGTCTGGATTGAAAACGGCATGGCTTATTCCTCGAACTGGAGCGACGGGATTGTTGTCGCCGATGTGGGAAGCAACGCAAATGCTTTGTCGCCGGAAGGTGTGGAGCTGGGCCTTGGCTCTCCTTCAAATCCCGTGGAGCTTGCGCGGTACTCCTACCCGAGCGGATGGAACCACGCGGCGTTTCCTTTCAAGAGTCAGTCAACAGGCGATTTTTACGTGATAGCGGGTGATGAGGCATTTCCCAACGGACTCTATACGGAGGATCGTCCCACCATTCCTGCCGGATGGATCCATTTCATCAAATTTGATGACTGGGACAACCCCGAAGAGGTGGCAAGCTACCGTGTTCCGGAAGCGGGAACTCACAACTTCTGGGTGGAGGACGATATACTATATATTGCCTATTACAACGGAGGGCTCAGGGTGGTAGATATTTCCGGTGAACTGATGGGAGACCTGTATGCACAAGGCCGCGAAATAGCACACTATGTAACGACCCACCATGAGGGACATATTCCCAATGCGGCCATGGCCTGGGGTCCGCAGCCGTACAAAGGGCATATTTTTGTGTCGGACTGGAATTCAGGCCTGTGGGCGTTCAAGCTTACAGAAGAGCAAAATGAGGAAGTGAATTAAGCGATAGTTGAAAGATGGAAAAAGTCACTGAATTGCGCCCGGGCAGGAAACCCTTTTTAATTTGCGTTAAATGCAATGGACTGGTGCTAATGGCGGCATCTGTGCTTCTTATGTTTTCTGCTGAGGCATTCGGACAGTCCTATTCCTTTTACGTAGCTTCGGAATCGGAAGATCAGGTATCGCTGATCACATTTGATGCGAACGAGGCAAAGGCAGCTATAGATAAGGTGATTACCGTGGGTGAGTTTCCAACCGAAACGGAGGGCCCGCACGGGCTTGGAGTGGATCCGTCGGGTGATTACTGGTATGTGAGCATGGGGCACGGCATGCCCTACGGACATCTCTACAAATACGAAACAGGCACAGACCGGTTGATTACACGGACCGAACTGGGGATGTTCCCGGCTTCCCTGGATGTATCGGAACAAACCGGCTGGGTGTACGTTGTGAATTTCAACCTTCACGGCGATCATGTTCCAAGCTCCCTTTCGGTAGTTGACGGGGAGAGCATGGCCGAGATTGAACGGATTGAAACGGGCATCATGCCGCACGGCAGCCGGCTCTCGCCGGACGGTACCCGTCAGTACCACACATCCATGATGACGGATGAGCTTTTTGAGATGGACGCATTCGGGCTTGCTGTAAACCGTGTACTGAATCTGAACGGGGAGGAACAACGGAATCACGCTTCAGCTGCAATGGAAATGGATCATTCCGGTCACCCCATGATGTCCGAACCTGTAGTGAAACCGACCTGGGCATCACCAAGCCCGAACAGACCCGAAGTGTATGTTGCGGGCAACGGAAACGACAGGATCTATGTAGTGAATACGGACAGCTGGGCTGTGGAACGTGTTCTGGAGTCGCCGGGCCGGGGCCCGTACAACCTGGAACCCACACCTGACGGAAAAAAGCTGGTTGTATCGTACAAGGGAGAGGGTGCTACGGGAATCTGGGATATTGAAACGGGAGAGCAGCTTGCCAAAATCAAAAACAGCCGCATGGTAACACACGGAGTTGTGATATCCCCCGATAACCGCTATGCATTTATCAGTGTGGAAGGGATTGGGGGCGAGCCCGGCTCCGTCGATATCATTGACCTGGAAACCCATGAACTGGTAGATGTAGTTGAAGTGGGCAAGCAGGCCGGCGGCATCGCTTTCTGGAAATTAGAAACCAATAACTGAATCCATTCCGTACGGATTTGTTCCTGTCAGGCACCGCTTTTCTTGTCTGACTACCCATAAAATAGAGCTTTTCCCCGGCAGGGGAGCTTATCTGTATACGCCAGTATTAAAAGATTATAATGCTGCAGGAGGACGCATATTGGCGCTTTTTTAGTAAGTTGGTTCAGATTGAATTCTACGAGTTACAAGTATCAGGAAAGACGGCGGCCTGACAAGCTGCTGACGAGTGAAGTAAGAATACAGAATACAGAGTGCTTAACCTGCACAGAGTGGTTTGGAGAAAAGGATTTCGCAGGTTCTTGCATTTTTAAGTGAATCATCTTGACCAGCATATACAACCATTTATCGATTCAGGAAAAGGGACGCAGTCTGAGTCCGCAGTTTCTGCGGTTGCTTACTGCATGTTTTCTTTTTGCAGCATTTCTCGCCTCCTGCGATACCATTCAGAATGCTCCGGTTGATACCGGCACTGATGCGTCTTTACCCATCTCTTTTGATTTGCCTCCCATCGACGGTGCAGGCAATTTAAAAATGTCGATCGTGCAGGGTGAAGAGTCGATGTACAGGGCTCAGATAGACGGCCTGCGTCAGGTTGCAATTCCGGGATCAAACCAAAGGGAAGGCTGGAGTATCTTTCCCGACAGAGACCTGACCACGGGGAATTCGCTCTTCAGCAATGTAACTCTTTTAACCACGAAGGGAAGCAGTGAATGGGACAGGGTTAATTATCTGCTCAATACACGCCGTCAATTTACAGATTCAGAAACTAATGCGACGCGCCTGGAACTGCAGGCCGCACTGTGGGTCCTATCGCCGCACCTCGATTTTGACCATCGCAATCCGGACGTGAATACCCTCAATCAGGATATGCTCCGGAACGGTACACCCGCCTACAATTCAACTATTGTGGATGACATCCTTACGGCTGTGAATGCGGAATACCGCGGGTACGAATTTGATGACTTTTCAGTCTACGCTGTGCTTGTAAGGGGAGGCAGCGACTCATACGGATTGATGCTGGAAGCGAGCAGATACCGCGTGGAGATGGTGAACCTGGCGGAGACGGCCGGCCTTTCGGTTGCCTGGGACATCAACAATCGCGGACAGGTAATTGGGGGAAATCTGTTCTGGGATGAAAATCTGGGAACAGTTAACATGGGCAACATCTTTGCCCGCGCCATCAATGACGATGGCATGGTAGCCGGAAGCCGCGGAAACAAGCTGATGCTTTGGAATCCCGATGGCGGCCTTTCGGAAGTGCAGATTCCAATGGGAGATCAGATCGAAGTGTACGACATCAATAACCAAGGTGAGATTGCCGGTGAAATGGTAAGCGAACAGCTGGTCTACGAAGATGAATACGGATCCTATTACGACTACGAGTTTTACGGATTCGTCTGGGATCACTCGCACAATATCCGGGAGATAACCAGAAACGGCTGGTCAAGCGGAATCAACGATATGGGGCTGGTGGTCGGACTGGATTACACCATTACAAACCGTGCCTATAAATGGGATGAAGAGCGCGGACTGCGCGGACTTGGAACCTATTCGGGCTTCAGTTCCGGCCGGCCCAACGCCGTAAACAATGCCGGCGAGGTGGTCGGATCCATACTGGTTTCGTCTGATGCATCCCCGGAGATGTCGGGCAACGCACTTGCCGGAGCAGAGGAGAAGTTTTCGGCGGACCGATTGCTGAAAGCCACAAATACACGCGGCGTTTACGATCCTGCTCATGTGGCTGAGATGCTTGTGCAGGGCACTTTTTCTGCGGAATCATTTCCCTGGGGAGAAACGGCAGCCGGCGCAGAACAGAGTTTCAGTCAGAATGATCTGTACGGCAGTGCATCCTCACAGAGTGAAGCGTTTCTGTGGAGTGAAGACGACGGGGTTACCCGGCTCGGTACGCTGGGCGGCGACTGGAGCACGGCGTGGGATATCAACGACTATGGACAGATCGCGGGGTACAGCAGCGTGGCTCCCGGTGTTTCCAGGGCATTCCTCTGGAGTGAAGAGTTTGGCATGATGGAACTTCCCGGCTACGGCGGCAACAGTCTGGCAAGAGCGGTAAACGACCGTGGAGAAGTGATCGGCTACAGTTATGATGAGACAGGCAGTTTCGTCCCTGTGAAGTGGACGGTTGTCTGGAATGGATTTTAAAGGAGTAAATGATTTGACGTATTTATGGGGTACATCCGGCGGCCACAGCAATAGCTGCCGGGTTTGTGAACTGCACCAGAGTGAAGACTGTGCAGTGTTGTGTTGATTAAAGGCTGAGAAAAGTGAGACGTTTTCAGCCTGAACAAAAAATGGTCTGTGTGTTTTCAAAAGAAAAGCCCCCGCTCCGGATTTCCGGTGCGGGGGTTTTTTGGTTTATAGGAGGAGTTTTTCCAGTCTTACTGAATCTCGGAAGTTGATCCGTGATTAGGGGAGCCACTGATCCATGGATTTTGATGTATCAACCGTAGTTGCGAAGAGGGGAGTACACAGATTAGTGAAAGCAAAAAAAGGTGACCTCTTACATAAGGTTTTAAAGGCTTACAAATTGTGGTTTAAATAAATTAAATGTTTCTAATTAATTGATTAATAACTATAGAAATAATCAACAGTCAAAATTAATTTGTTTATTGAAAATCTAAAGCATCGGGATAACCTTGTGCTTAACAAAAAAAAGGGGTGACAGGATGAATAATAAACCAAGCAATCTTATTAACACAGTACATAAGAGCCGGGCAGACAGCGGGCTAAACCTTTTAAAGGGGTTTACCCTGATGCTGGTCATGGCTCTGACGGTGATGGGATGTGATTCCATCGTAGACGAGCAAAGAGGTGCCGATTTTAATGGAGAGACTTCTACTTTTGATTCGACGATTGATAAGAAGTATCAGGATTCAAAAGTCCTTGTGAAGGAGATTTATACAGGAGCTCCCATAAAAGGTACCAATGGTCTAAACTTCGGTCCGGATGGCAATCTTTATGTTGCTAGTTTTGCCGGTCAGGAAATAATTGTGATGAATAAGCAAAACGGCAGGATTATTGAGAGACTTGGCCCAGGGGATGGAGTGATTTCTCCTGATGATTTGGTTTTTGGACCGGATGGGTCGCTTTATTGGACTGATTTATTTAAAGGTGAGGTTGGCCGTATGACCCCGGAAGGGTTGGTGACTAAGCAGTTTGTTGCACCTGGCGTCAATCCTATTACCTTTAATGATGAGGGACGTCTATTTGTGGGACTCGCTTTTTTGGGAGATGGATTATATGAGCTGGACCCGGACCTTATTGCCCCACCGAGGCAAATCATTGCTTCCACTCCGGCAAATCCTTTTCCACTTGGCTTTTTGAATGCATTCGACTTCGGCTCAGATGGTAAATTATACGGACCGTTATTTGCAGGTGGGGCTGTGGTTCGTGTAAATGTCGGAGGTCCTGGAACTCCAACCTCTACTGATCCTTTTGGAGATGGTACCGTAGAAATTGTAGCCGGGGGCTTCACAGTCCCTGCAGCCGCGAAGTTTGATTCCAAAGGAGTGCTACACGTTCTGGATCAAACAGGTGAAGTTTTCAAATTAAATACCTTGACCGGAGAAAAAACACTCTTTATAAAAATTCAAAAGGGACTTGACAACCTGGCCTTTGACTCCGATGGTACCTTATATATTTCTAATGCCAACTTTGGATCGGTAGTAGAAATTCTACCTAGTGGTCAGCCACGCACCATAAGCGGTGGTGGGATGATTGCACCTATGGGCATGGCCGTTTTACCTGGATCAAATAATAAAGATGCTTTGTTTGTTGCCAACTTATTTACATTGTACCAATTAAATGGTCTCACCGGCAGAGAAGAAAATGTTTATAAAGGCAGCTTACTTCCCGGACCTGTGCTGACCTCTCCAATTACTCTTTCTGCGGACGGAGAGAATCTGATTGTGTCTTCCTATTTTGGTTCAGTAGTTCAGGTTTGGAATCCACAATCTGAGCAGGTCATTGAAACTTTTCCAATGGCGGTTCCAATAGATGCCATTCGGTTTAAAAATGACATAGCAGTGTCCGATTTGGGCCTTGGCGGCGTCGTACGGGCAAGTGACCAATCGATGATCTTGCCAATAGACAACGCCAATGTATTTGCGCCAAGTGGTTTGGCCACTGACGGGGAAACCTTGTGGGTAGCTGACTGGGGTACAGGAAATGTCTGGCAGATAGAATTTAACGGCAATACTCCTACAACGCCTGTTCCTGTAGCTACGGGATTAATGAGTCCGGAAGGGTTGGCATGGGATAAAGAAGGCGGACTGCTGGTTGTTGAAGCTGGGGCATCACGGTTATCGCGCATCGACTTGGCGAATGGAGATGTAAGCACAATCGCAGATAACCTTGAGCTTAGCGGCCCTGCAATTGATCTGGATGGTATTGCACCTCCTACATGGTTATTTGATGGGGTAGCCATTGGCCAATCTGGCGATATTTATGTTTCGGGAGGGGTTAAGAATGTGATTTACCGCATCTCTAAGAAATGAGGTTCTTCTTCTAAATAAAAACCCCCGCTCCGGGTTACCGGTGCGGGGGTTTTTTGGTTTACAAAAGGGTGTGATTCTCAAATAAAATAAACAGATTTGAATAGAAAGAGGGGAGCTAGGGAAACACGGAGGACGTTGATGAGGTGTGGATCTCAGTTGTTAGCGGAACGGTTGGGTGAAATATTAATCGAAAGGAGTATAACTTTATGGAGGGAGTGAAACCACTTTTTGCACTACTGGTGCGATTCCACCCCTACCAAATGGGGCTATCGCGGTTATCCATATCCATCCAACCATTTCTGGTGAAAAGATCAAAGTACCTTGTCTTGTGGAGAAGTTTTTAGATAAATACAATATTACAGATCCTGATGAAAGAGCTGAATATTACGAAAGTGGAGTACCAGCAGGACAAGGTACTTCTAGTGGGGATTTACTATATGCAGTGGAACATGGAATTACATCTTACTACATGGACGGAGAGACTGTGATGAAATATTATGATGGATCAACTAAAGAACTAGTTCATGAACCGGAGGATCGTTGTGGATTCTAAAATATATATAATTATAATAATCGTAGCTTACTCGACAATATTTAGCAACTCAAAGGTATCTGCCCAGTCGAGTTGTGATGATTACTTTGACATATTAGATTACTCAGTCTCGCAACTGTTTACTACTGAGATGAATCGAGGTAATCGTGAACAAGCATTTCCATCAATAGTACATGATGTTTCCGAGACTGAAATAAGGCGTCTAGTACTCCCGTCTGAACAATGGATATGTGACGGAGTCTTAAATGCGATCTATAAAGATGATCCTGTTAAGGATCCACCCACCCACTATGCCCTTTATGTAGTGAAAGATTACTACTTTATGGTCATATATAAATATCTATCGGACAGTGATGGTACGCAGTATATTCAAGAACCAACAGTTGGTGGTTTATTTGATCCTCAGTTTAATCGAGTAGGTGTAATATTCATGTAGTTATTTAATGACCGGCACAATAACAGACATTGAATTAAAAAAGTAGATTATTCGATAAAATAGATTTCTATGTGAAATCCATAGTTACTGTATATTATTGGTATAAGAACTCCGAACAAAAACCCTTAATTATACGGAGATTCTTATGTCTTTACTTACCCAATGCGGTTCCCGGCGCTGTTCCCTTGAACAGCTTCTTACCATTCCCGAACCGGAAAAAACCGATTCATACACCCCGCTCAACCACTACGACTTCGCGGTCAATACCCGATCCGTAACCTCGGATTTACTCCGGGACTTCAATTTCGTTAAGGATAATTATGCGCTATCCAGAGACGGGCAGAAAATGTTTGGTGTGCTGCCCTATTCAGAGCGATCCAGCTTTGAGGATAGGCTTCTGAACCTTTCGAACGGCCTGAGTAATTCCGGCGAGAAATGCATTTTGCCCAACATTCCAAAGGCTATTTCACTAAATCTCAGATAGTGAAAACATAACTTTCCTAATGACCGGGAGAAATTGCATAAGAAAGGAGCATAAATTAGAGGAGAGAGCTTCCAGCTGGTAAAAATCACAGATCGTACATCGTCAATCTGAAATCGCATATCGAGAATTGGTGCCCGGGGGGGGACTCGAACCCCCACGCTGTTGCCAGCATACGCCCCTGAAACGCACGCGTCTACCAATTCCGCCACCCGGGCTAGTACATCAACATCACTAAAGAAAAAGTCCTGAAACCGAATGATTTATTGTGCGGTTTTACGCAATTGAACCATCAATCGAATTCAAGATTCGTAATATACCAACTTGACCGTACCGTATGCAACCCTTTTGAGAGATAAAATAGTGACTGCAGCATATTTGTAAGCCGTTCACCGATGCATATCCCGCCGGCCCGGAGCAGGAATCGGACGGCTCCGGCCTCAATCTGCAAAAAACCGGCTGATGTGGATGGGGGTAATGAGCTTGATACCTGTCGTCTGAACAACACGAATACAGGCATCCGTTGCCTGAAACGTGCTCTCAACCATAACATTTTAAACATGACCTGAGATGAAACAGATAATGATACTTACAGCCGCGGTATTGCTGCTGCTGCCGCTCTATGCCAACGCCCAGCCCGAAGTGCCTATTGAGGAGTGGACAGGAAAAACTATTCTACTGGTAGGGGCACATCCGGATGACGATGCCGGGCGGCACGGAACTTTGGCGATGCTGCAGGAGAATGGCAATGATGTCTATATCATGCTGCTTACAAACGGCAATGTGGGTACCCGCGACAGAAAAATGACGCGTCAGCGGCTCGAGAAAATCCGACGGCATGAGCAGCTCAATGCGATGAACCACATCGGCCTGCCGGCCGAGAACTATATCAATCTCGGGTATACCGACGGCATGGTGGAATTTGCCGATAAGGAGGAGCTGGTGAAGCGTATGGTGTGGTGGTACAGGAAGCTTCAGCCTGATGTGCTGATTGCATTTGAGCCCGGTTACAGGTATCAGCGCTGGCATAAGGCGGACCACAGGGCAGCAGCCTACCTGGCCGTTGATGCAGCCCGCGCTGCGGAATGGCACCTGATTTTTCCCGAACACCTGCACCAGGAAGGGCTTGAGCCTGTCCGCATCAATGAATACATGTTCTGGGGTTCGGAAGGGAATAACATGACCGTTGACATTTCGGACTACCGCGAGCAAAAAATTCAGTCCAGAATGGCGTACCTGAGCCAGTTTTCTGAGACGGGCAGAAGCAATTACCCGGGCAACAGCGAAGACTATTTTATGACGCTGGATGATCTGCCGGCGGAGGAGCGGCGCGCCTACATGGATCGTTTCCGCAATAGCACCGGTGATACGGAAAGCTTTCGCTATTACAGGGGTGCTCCGGACGGTGTGGGTTCGGGTCCCGCACTCGGGCAAAGAGAATATTAATCAAAAGCCCAGCCCGAATATTTATACGCGGAATGTTAAACCGGGAGAGGCCGTTTCCGGACGGCTCTCCTTTTTTTATGAGCGAAATTTTTTTAATAGCTGCCTCATGAATGCATCAACTCCATCTTGGTTTTCAGAATCGATCTGATTAGGTTCTTTTTTACCGCCCAAATGCCGCTGACAGGGGAATCGTAAACAGTACCATATTACATCATATCATCATTTATTTAATTCGTACATGGCAAATCACACAGAGCATCCCGGTTTAACGATTTTTGAAAAAATTGAAACAACGGTCTATCCGGATGCAAGGGAAGCGTCGGTAAAGGTGGCATCCGATATTGCAAACCTCATCCGGGCGCGAAATCAGATAGGCCAGAATACGGTACTGGGTCTCGCTACCGGCTCCACGCCTATCCGAGTGTACAGTGAACTGGTGAGGCTGCATAAGGAGGAAGGACTCAGTTTCAGACGGGTGATCACCTTTAACCTGGATGAATACTATCCCATGCAGCCCGAAGAGTTACAGAGCTATGTCCGTTTTATGCGTGAGCACCTTTTTGATCATATTGACATACCGGATGAGCAAATACACATTCCGGACGGCACACTGACAAGGGAAGAAGTGTACGAATACTGCGCAGAATATGAGAGGAAGATCAGCGAGGCGGGCGGTCTCGATGTTCAGATTCTGGGGATTGGCCGTACGGGGCATATTGGATTCAACGAGCCGGGTTCCATCGAAAAGACACGCACAAGACTGGTAACGCTGGATGAACTCACGCGCGCCGATGCAGCTCCCGCATTTTTCGGAGAAGAGCACGTTCCGCGAAGGGCTATCACCATGGGGGTTGGTACCATCCTGAAGGCGAAGAAAATTTACCTGATGGCGTGGGGCGAAGCGAAGGCTCCCATTGTTCGCAGAGCCGTTGAAGGGGAAATATCGGAGAAGGTTCCCGCCACCTTTCTGCAGAAGCATGACAATATTAAGGTAATTCTGGATGAACCGGCCGCTTCCGAATTATCAAGACGAAAAACACCGTGGCTGGTGGGTCCGGTGGACTGGGACGACCGGAAGATTCGCAAAGCGGTGAACTGGCTCAGTCTTTCCATAGGCAAGCCGATACTGAAACTTACCGATGAGGATTACAACCAAAACGGAATGAGCGACATTGTTACGGACTACGGCCCCGCATACAATGTGAACATCCGTGTATTCAACCAGGTTCAGCACACCATCACGGGCTGGCCGGGAGGCAAACCCAATGCCGATGACTCCAATCGTCCGGAGAGGGCTGAGCCGTTTCCCAAACGTGTGCTTATCTTTTCACCGCACCCCGACGATGATGTGATTTCGATGGGAGGGACACTGATGCGCCTTGTTGAGCACGGTCACGAGGTGCACGTAGCTTATCAGACAAGCGGAAATATTTCCGTTTATGACGATGAAGCGCTCAGATATGCAGATTTTGTTTCGCTTTACAGTACAGGCAAAGAGGAAAAAGAGCTCTATGCAAGACTGGTTGACTCCGTGGAAAAAAAGAAGCCGGGCGATACGGACAGCGATCGGATGCTGGAAGTGAAAACAAAGATACGGAGGGCGGAGGCTCGTGCGGCCTGCAGGTATGCGGGAGTAAAAGAGGAGAATATCCATTTTCTGGAAATGCCTTTCTATGAAACCGGCAGGGCGAAAAAGAATGAGCTGAGTCAGAAAGACCTGGATCTTATAACCGGTATCCTGAAAAAAGTGAAGCCTCACCAGGTGTATGCGGCTGGAGATTTGTCGGATCCGCATGGTACGCACAGGATCTGCTGGGAGGCAATTCATGAATCCCTGAACTCACTGGAAAGTGAATCATGGATGGATGAGTGCTATGTATGGCTCTACCGGGGTGTATGGCAGGATTGGGACGTAAGTGAAATTGATATGGCGGTACCGCTCAGTCCGGGTGAAAGACTCAGAAAGCGGCGTGCCATATTCAAGCACGCATCTCAAAAGGATCAGCCGAAATATCCGGGTTCGATGAGCCGTGAATTCTGGATGATTGCCGACGAACGGACCATCAAAACAGCTGCAACGTACGACAGCCTGGGCCTTGCCGAATACGATTCCATTGAAGGATTTTCAAGGTGGGAAGCCCAATTGTAAGCGGCTGATATACAACTGCAAATCACTCTTTTTTCTTTCAAAGAACACACCATATTGCACCTGATTGCTGAAAACGTTATTTAAAAGAGATAACTGCCATTCATCCTTTTTTCGCCGGTTAAGATCGCTGCCTGTTCCAAATTTATGCTCATAACATTCTCTTGGCTGTTAATCCGTGACGGGGAAGAGCGCTCCTCTGAAACCGTTATCTCTTTTTGTTCGAATCAGGATTCATGAAACACCCTACAGAACGACATCAGAAACTTGTTGAAAGGATCAGGGCTGGTGACCGTCAGGCCTTCGAGCAGCTCTTTCAGGCCTACTACTCCAGGCTCTGTGTTTTTTCAAACAGCTATGTGAAGTCGCTTGATCTTTCCAGGGATGTTGTTCAGGAAGTGTACATTAAAATCTGGGACAATAAAGAGAACTTTTACATCCGGCAGTCTCTCAAGGCATATCTGTACCAGGCCGTCAGGAACCAATCACTCAACTTTTTGCAACAAAAGAAGCAGATGGAGAGGCTTGAAAAACGTCTCAAAAGACAGCAAGAGATCTCCGAATCGAGCCGTACAGAAGAGTTCAATACGGAGGAGCTTTCTGAAAAGGTATGGAGGCTTGTAGAGCAGCTGCCGGAGAGAAGGCGTACGATATTTATACTGTACCGAAAACACGGACTGTCCTATGCCGAAATTGCGGAAGTGCTCAACATTGCCAGGAAAACCGTGGAAAATCAGATGGGTAAATCACTCAAATTCCTCCGGGAAAATCTGGATCTGTAGGAACCGGGGAGCAATCAGCTATCAGCTTGTTTGGATTGTGCCTCAGGCTTGCTGTCAGAGACCTGAAGCCCCTTCCCAGCACCGTCTTTATGTCGAGGTGTTATTGGGAAGATTATCCAGATGAGATGCTGGGAGATCCCTCGATTCGATCTCCGTCGGCTGACGGATCTCTCACTCGGGATGACAAGCTGCAAACGGGACAGTGACGGTGCATAAGGATCCCAAATTCATGAATTTAACAATCTGCGCCGCCTCAGCAGGCTAGTTACTTCCAACGCCGCAGGCGTTGAATATCAATAGCCCCGGGTGAAGCCCGGGTTGGAAAATGGGCTACCCCATTGACCCCGAGGCGCGATCATTAACACCGCCCGGATCTCTGCCGAGGGGTTACGGAGAGGATTTTGATGGACGATGAGCGATGGGCGATGGACGATGGACGACTTGTGACTGGCGATGGACGATGGACGACTTGCGACTGTCGATTGATGATTGATGATTTATTATTGATTATTTGTTTCTGCCTGCACCCCGCCTCAATCAAATCCATCTGCAGAAAATTTTTTAAAAAGAATGGGGGGAGGGCTGCTGTAAGCTGTCTACACTCCAGTAATACAGAAAAATTTATGAGCAATACTGACAACATTTGGGCTTTGATAGCGCGACATCACGACCACTCACTGAGTGAAACGGATGCCCGTAAGCTGGAAGAATGGCTTGAAGCCAGCAACGAGAACAGAAGAATATTTCATTCGGTTGACCGCATCTGGAAAGCCTCAGAGGAGAAGCAGGGCGAATCGATTATAGGTGAGCTCAATCTTGAGAAAGACTGGAACTGCGTATCCGGAAAGATTAACCGCAACCCGGAAGAAAAACGAGCCAGGATACGTCACTTCAGGAAAATAAGAAAACGCCAGCAGTTCTTTTCCAACCTGTTAAAGGTTGCCGCCCTCGTACTGGTTGCTTTTACATCCGGCATACTTACCCTGAAATATGCTCCGCAGCAGTCTGATGAAAATAGTTATCAGGCTCCCGTATTCAATGAAATTGTAACGTACGACGCGGAAAGGGCCGGTATCGAGCTGGGCGATGGTTCCCGTGTCACACTCAATGCAGCAAGTAAACTAACAATTCCCGATCGATTCAGCAGTGATACAAGGGAAGTTACGCTGCAGGGGCAGGCTTTTTTTGATATTAAACGCGATAAGAACCGGCCATTTCACATTAAAGCAGGAAATGCGGTTGTAGAGGTGGTGGGTACGTCATTTGACGTTCGCTATTATGAAAATGAAAACCTCATCCAGGTTGTGGTTAAAACCGGTACGGTTGAGCTCCGGAATAATAATGATAAGGAGAACAGGCTTATTGTAAATGAGGGATATAAAGGTACGATAAATACTGAAAACGGGCGTCTGACACTCGAAATGTATCAGGATCCGGACTCCTATTTTGGCTGGATGGATGGGCGCATCGTATTCAGAAATGCAGATTTGGAGGATGTATTTAAGGAACTCGAGCGATGGTATGATGTGGATATCACCATCAATAATGAGGTTCAGGGGCAGCTGAAGGATAAATTCACTGCAAACCTGAAAACAAGGTCCGTTACAGAAGTAATGGACGTAATCCGTGAGTCAATGAACATAAATTATGAAGTATTGGAGGACGGGGATCGCATTCTCGTCAAAAGGTAAAACGTGTGAACAGCACAACATAACAGGATGGAGTAAGTCCAAACAAAAAACAAAAAAAGCACCAAGCGTATGAAAACCGTTACGTTGATAAAAGTTATTCCGGTTTTGGTGGGGATGTTATTAAGTACAGCGCTCTCACCGGTTCAGGGATACACTCAAAAACAGTCGTCAGAATCGTCGTTGCCCGATCTGGTTACGTACTATTCTGTAAAAGATTACAGCTCGCAAATACCGGAGTTAACCAATAAAATTTCCGTCAGTCTGTTTGATGTGACAGTTTCGGAAGCGCTTTTTAGAATTGCTGACGAGGCAAATCTTGAAATCGCATTCGATGAAAGCGCACTTTCCGGCAATGACAGGGTAACCATCAGTGAAAGAAGCATCAGCGTTGCCCAGGCATTGGAAAGAGCTCTTTCAGGAACAGGTTTTGAGCCGGTTATCACTTCCAGAAGACAGATCATGGTGAAAGAGAGCCTTCCGGTTGAGGAGGCAGAGGAAGACATACCGGTTGTCATTACCGGTGAAGTGGTCGACGCCGATACGGGCGAGCCTCTGATGGGTGTAACTGTATTTGTTGTGGGAACTCAGATAGGTACCACAACCAATATGGATGGCCGGTACGAAATTGATGTTCCCGACGAGAACTCCGTACTTGCCTTTTCATACGTAGGATATGTGCGGCAGGAGTTTACCGTAGGCGACAGAACCGAGATCAATGTTGAAATGGAATCGGACGTTGCCCTTCTTGATGATGTTGTTGTTGTCGGATATGGTGTTCAGAGGCGGACCGAAGTAACGGGTGCTGTTACATCCATCCGTGCGGAAACCATTCAAAGCGCACCGGTTTCCAGCTTTGAAAATGCCCTGCAGGGTCGTCTGGCGGGCGTTAACGTAGCAGAATCAACGGGTGAACCTGGTGCCGCTCCTCAAATTATTATTCGGGGTGTAGGGTCCATTTCTGCAGGTAATGAGCCTCTGTATGTAATTGACGGTGTGCCTGTTTCGCAGAACTTCAACTTGCAGCCAAATGTAGGATCACAGAGATCCAGCTTCGCTGCTCCGAAAGTGAACCCGCTGGCAACCATCAACCCGAATGATATTGAATCTATTGAGGTGCTCAAGGATGCGTCTGCAGCTGCTATTTACGGCTCAAGAGGATCTAACGGCGTTATTTTAATTACCACGAAGCGTGGTCGCACCGACAGCCCGCCACAAATTAATGTTCGTTCATTTGTAGGTGTTCAATCGGCATTTAACGTTCCTGAATTAATGAATGCCGAAGAATTAATTGAATACACCAAAGACGCGAGAAATAATACCTATTTGCGTCAGCAGGACCCGACCAACCCCGCAAGTCCGTTCTATAACCCGCTTTATGATCCTGATACCAATGCGGGTCGTGAAGCTTCCGGCGCAACAGGAACTCACCTGATACCGGAAGCTTATGTAAACTGGGACGGAACCGATACCGACTGGCTCGACCTGGTACTGGATACCTCCACGCTTCAAAATTATGATATGTCTGTTAGCGGTGGCGGTACCAACTTTACCTATTTCGTGGGAGGCGGTTTCATGGATCAGACCGGTATTATCGACGGATCCGGATTCAACCGATATTCACTGAATGCAAATTTTACATCCGATTTGTCTGAAAAATTTCAGATAGGTCTGGGACTGAACGCAGCATTTACCGAGCATGACCGTAAAGCGGCGAATGCTCCCTATTTCGGTTCTCCACCGGGTATCATCTACTCGGCCATGACGCAATCGCCTGTCGTTGATCCGTTCAATCCCGACGGAACCTACCGGCAGCAGGACGGAAGCCATAACGATCTGGGTGGTGCTACCACTACAACCAACCATCCGCTGGCCGTTCGTGATTTTATCGACGAGCGTATAAACAACAACCGCATATTCGGTAACATTTACGGTACCTATAACATCATGGAGAATCTGGCATTTAAGTCTCTCCTGGGTTATGATATTGATAACTTCCAACGTTCTTTTTACCAGGGTACTCAGCTCTCTTACAGGGGCGGTGCTCCGCGGCCATTCGCTGAGTCAACTTCCGCACTTGGATTTAACTGGCTCTGGGAAAACACGCTGACCTATCAAACCACGTTTGGTGAAGATCACAGGCTCGACACGGTTGTGGGTTTCACCGCACAGAAGCAGCGAGACGAGCGAAACCGGGTTATTGCACAGAATTTCCCGGATGACCAGGTTAAAACCGTAAATGGAGGCCAGATTACCGGCGGTGACCAGTTTATTGAAGAGTGGTCTCTGGTAAGTTACTTGGCACGTGCCAACTACGTATTCAAGAATAGATATTTGTTAACTGCAACCATTCGATCTGACCGATCATCCAGATTCGGGGTGGATAATCAAACAGGTATCTTTCCGTCTGCATCACTTGGCTGGCAGATGACTCAGGAATCATTCATGCAGGATCAAACCCTGTTTAATGAACTTAAGCCCAGGATCAGTTACGGTGTTACAGGTAACTTCCTGATCCCGAATTATGGATCTATTGGATTGATTTCATCCAACAATTATGTATTTGGTGATCAACTTGTATCAGGCGTATCTCCTGTGACTTTAGGAAACAAGGAGCTTACGTGGGAAACCACCAGACAGCTTAATATGGGTCTTGATTTTGCTGTACTGGAAGATCGCATTTATGGATCCTTTGACTACTACATCAGTAATACCGAGGATCTGCTGCTTGAAGTAAACATCCCGGCTGTAACAGGGTTCACACGTGCACTTACCAACATTGGTGAGGTAGAGAACAAAGGATTTGAGTTCCAGGTTACATCCAGAAATATGACCGGCAACTTTAACTGGTCAACGGATTTCAACTTTGCGACCAACACCAACGAAGTGAAAAAACTGGGACCGGAAGGAGACCCGATCCTTGTATCAGGAGCTGCAGGTGTTCGTCACATTACACAGGTAGGCTCCCCGATCGGTTCCTACTATGGTTATGTGGTTGAAGGGATCTTCCAGACACAGCAGGAAATTGATAGTGCCCCTGAGGATCTGGAAGGCAATCCCACACCGGGCGACTTCCGATTTAAAGACGTGAACGGCGACGGTGTGATTGATGCCAATGACCGGACTGTGATCGGCAGTTATCATCCCGACTACACGTGGGGAATCACCAACCGGTTTAACTGGAGAAATATTGATTTCAGTTTCTTCTTCCAGGGTGTTGAAGGCCGTGAAGTCCTCAATCTGACGGCCCGTCATCTTCGAAACGGTGAGGCGAACTTTAACAGCTATGCCGTTTTGAACGATCGATGGAGATCTCCAGAGGATCCGGGCAACGGGAAGCACCCAAAAGCTGAGCGAAACTCAGGCGGAAACAACAACCGTCCGTCCTCCTACCAGGTAGATGATGGTTCGTACATCAAGCTGAGAAATATTACGCTTGGATATAATGTGCCTCAAAACCTGATTGGAAACTTTGCGAGAAGTGTGAGACTGTATGGATCGGTAACCAACGTTGCGATTTGGACCAACTACATCGGTTTCAACCCCGAGGTAAACCTTTCGCAGGGTAACGGACTGACACCGGGTGAGGATTACGGTGCTTATCCGCTATCTAGAGCATTCCAGTTTGGAATCGACATCTCCTTTTAATCGCAAATAAGAAACTATGGTGAATTCAATGAAACGTTTAAAAAACATATTGCTGGTAATACCCGCATTACTGATTCTGGTTTCTTGTGGAGAAGATTTCACAATACTGGCTCCGCAATCAGACCGTAATGTTGAGAACTTTTACAGAACGGATACAGACTTCGTAGTAGCCATCAACGGCGCCTATGCAGGGCTGGCTTCCAATGATGCATATGGCAGAAACTACATGCTGCTGAATGAAATGAGAAGCGATAATATGGATAACGGCGGTGGTGCAACCGGTCTGGCCGAATCGCTTGAGCGGATCACACTGTTCGACGAGCTTACAACGGCGAGCGAACTGGAAAATACCTGGGCCGGCGGATATGCGGTGATTGCACGCACCAATACAATCCTTAGCAGGCTTGATGAGGCTACACTGGATGACCCGGCATTAGGTGATCGAATCAGGGGCGAGGCACTGTTTATCCGCTCACTGGTCTATTATAATTTAGCAGTAGCGTTTGGAAACATACCACTCCAGCTAGAAGAGGTCACATCTCCAAGTGTAACTATCAATCAGGTGTCTGCAACCGAAATTTACAATCAGATTTCGGATGATTTGGAAACCGCAGAGGGTTTGCTTCCCGCATCCTACTCCGGTAGTGACATAGGGAGAGTAACCAGCGGTGCGGCAGCTACGCTTCTTGGTCTTGTAGAACTGACTAACGGCAATTCCGGTGCTGCTGAAGCTGCACTTCGTCGTGTTGTACAGTCTAACCAGTACGAGTTGGTGCCCGACTTTGCTGATATCTGGGGTATCGGTAATGAAAACAATATCGAGTCGATCTTTGAGATTCAGTATAAGTCAGGCGGAGCCGGAGTTGGCAGCGGTTTTACCGAGTACTACTCTCCGGACAATGCGATTTCAGGTGGTGTAGGTGGCGGAAATGCTCCTCAGACACCAACTGATGACTTGCTGGCAGCTTATGATGCAGGTGACGATCGTTTCATCGATGGATTCGGCATAACCTCCGGCGGTGATGATTATCTCACGAAGTACGACTCTAATCCTACAATCGCTTTTGATTCGGATGTCAACTTTATTGTATTCCGGTATGCTGACGTATTGTTGATGCTCGCAGAAGCTGTTGGCGAATCACCGGAAGGATGGGGTTTGATCAATGAAGTACGTGAAAGATCCGGTCTGGTTGATCCCGCAGAAGGTCTGGGGCTACCATATAATGAAGTATTGCTCCTGGAGCGACGCCGCGAATTTGCGGGCGAAAATAAGCGATGGCCCGATCTTAAACGATTTGGTGTCGCACAACAGATAATGGCCGATTTTCTTTCGGATGAGGGTGTGACCGAATCCGATGTTAGATTGCTCTATCCGATCCCGCAGAGAGAGATAGATGCATCACCGGGTGCGTTGACTCAAAATCCACTGTAAGCAGACCGGCCATTTATAAATAGTTAATTATATCAATGCCTATTCGTTCAGTTGATATTTCCCCGCATGCCTTTGGTATGCCGGGGAAGTACAACAAAGCGAATGAAAAACATCAATTAAAATAATATCAACGGAGTATACATGAAGTACCTCATCTTAATTTCCTTTATGCTGGCTGCGGCTCTTCCGGTACGCGCCCAGATCAACACATCGGCCGACACGCCGCTTCGTGTGATTGCAATTTTTGCACATCCGGATGATGCAGAGTCAAAAATGGGTGGAACTGCAGCTTTGATGGCTGAAATGGGACATGAAGTAAAGTTTCTCTCCCTTACCAACGGCGATGCAGGACATCATGAAAAAGGAGGCGGAGCACTGGCCAGGATACGGAGAGAAGAATCTCATGAAGCTGCAGAACGGCTGGGAATTGCAGAGTATGAAGTCTTTGACAATCACGATGCTGAACTCCTCCCCGAACTGCATATACGCATGGATGTGATTCGGGCCATTCGTGAATGGAATGCGGATGTGGTTCTCGGATTGCGGCCCAACGACTATCACCCCGATCACCGGAATGCGGGCAAGCTTGTAATAGATGCTTCCTATATGGTGATTGTGCCGAATGTGGCTCCGGATACGCCTCCTGTGGCGAACAACCCGGTATTTCTTTATATGCAGGACAGATTTTCAAAGCCGAATCCATTCAGCCACGATATCGTGGTGGGTATCGATGATGTGATTGAAACCAAGCTTGCGGGACTGGATGCGCACACATCACAGATGTATGAATGGCTCCCCTGGACTGCAGGACGCCTTGATGAGGTGCCCGAGGATCCGGATGAAAGGCTTGACTGGCTCCGTCAGCGATGGATCAACCGTGAGATGTCTGATGAACAGCGTGCCGGACTGGAAAAATGGTATGGTCCGGAAAAAGCTTCGCAGTTCAGATATGCGGAATCATTTGAAATTGCAGAGTACGGTTACAGGCCAACAGATGATGAAATTCGAATGATTTTCCCAATGCTGGGTAATTAACCTAATCTTCATAACGTACCAAAGCCGGTGAGTGTGATGGCTTTCCGGCTTTTCTAACCATAAGTGAGCCAGACGAATATATCACCATATCCAGTAAAGTGGCTACATCATTTCATTAAGGAGATCTGTATATGACACAACATGCACCAATAATTGGGATTGATCTGGGAGCCACCAATATCAGGGTTGGATTGGTTGAGGATGGCAGGCTTAATGCACTTGAACGAAGGGAACTTCCGGAGGATAAATCCGTGATGTCTGTTCTCAATGTGATGACCGAAATGATAGAATCCGTTGATAACGGAGCGGAGGAAATCGGAATCGGTGTTCCCAGCGTCGTGGATTCGGATGAGGGCATTGTGTACGACGTCCAAAATATCCCCGGCTGGGAAAAAGTACACCTGAAAGACCTTCTGGAAGAGAAAACGGGAAAAAATGTATCCCTAAACAACGATGCAAATTGTTTTGCCCTGGGAGAGTACATGTTTGGGCATGGCAGAGGCAAACAAAACATGATTGGTGTGATCATCGGCACGGGGTTCGCGGGCGGTATTATACTGGACGGCAAAATATATGAAGGCCGTAACTGCGGAGCGGGTGAGTTTGGGATGATTCCCTACAAACAATCGATCCTTGAACACTACTGCAGCGGCCAGTTTTTCAGTCGCCTGGTGGGAGTGCGGGGTGAAGAGGTATACCAAAGGGCCGTAAACAATGATCCCGCATCCAAAAAACTCTTCTTTGAATTCGGCGGCCACGTGGCTGAAGCGATTAAGATAGTACTCTACACGTTTGATCCGGAGCTGATCATAATGGGAGGATCGGTAAGCTCCACCTTTCCGCTGTTCCGGGAGGGGTTTGAAAGTGAATTAAAAAGTTTTGGGTATCCCAACTCGTTAAAAAACGTTGAAATCATGGTTTCCAAAACCGAGCACGTTGCGGTGCTCGGTGCAGCGGCCTTGTGTGCCAGCAGCAATGTAAACGTCAATAAAACAGAAAAATGACTCTTCGCTTATTCAATTTCATGTTCATTCTGCTTGTTGCTGCACTGCTTGGAAGCTGCAGCAGCTCCATGGCACAGGATGGCAGCGTTACCGTAACGGTTCAGCATGCGGAACCGGGCATCCCCGTTAAATTCGGGCTGCCGTTTCCAAAAGGGGCATTACAATCACCCGACCATGTGCGCGTACTGAATGCAAGGGGAGAGGAGATCGCCTCGCAAAAAACGGAAGTGACGACATGGGAACCTGCGGATACAAGCATTAAGTGGCTTTGGGTTTTCTTCTTTGCAGATGAATCCGAAGAGTATACGGTTGAGTACGGAGACAGCGTGCGTCAGAGTGTATTTACGGAGAACCCGATCATTTTTAAGAACAATCAGCGCGAAAGCGGATTTGCAGAGATCAATACCGGCACGCTGCATATCAGGGTCAATAAACGCAATGAATCCGGTTTCATCGACAGGGTGCAGTTCAACAGCGAAATGAACGGTTTTGATGAAGAGCACACCATTCTAACCGGTATTGCGGGACGAGGCACGTTTCTTGACCTTCTTGACGATGCGGGCGTGGATACATCAAAAGCTGTGGTTCATCAGCATTTTATTGAGAAAGGATCCGGCCCCATGCATGCCATCCTGAGGGTGGAAGGCGAATACGAATACGAACGCGAGGGACATGAAAATGCTCCGTTTGTAACCTACCTGCACGCGTATGCCGGCAAATCTTATGTAAAAATACTCCATACGGTTACCTATACCGGCAAACCTGATAAAAGCAGTCCGCTGTATGGCCGGCAGCATGAGGATATCGGAACGCAAACTGAAAAGCTTGTGGATGAGGAAGTACGCAGCCGTGATCCGGGTCTTACGCAACCCAATGACCGGATCCGTTCTATGGGTTTTGGACTTCAATATCATCTTGAAGAGAATCAACAAATAACCACATCCCTGCTCGATGGAGACTGGTGGGAAGAAGGGGAGGCTAGATTATTTGAATATTCACTCGGTGAAGGAGAGAAAGCATCTCTGTTTCAAACCGGCCCGGATCCCAAAGGAATTCCCCCTGTTGCCAATTCCGGTGCGGATACCCGTATCGATGAAGGTTTTGTAGCCAGGGTTTCCGCAGGAGATGTTGTGACAGAGTCAGAAAAATCGGAAGGATGGATATCGCTGACCGATGGAAGGCGCAGCATCAGCATCGGAATGCGCAATATGATTGTTGAGTATCCGAATGAACTGGCAGTCAATTCCGCAAGAAACCTGTTACACGCTTACTCCTGGTCACCCAATGAGATTCCAATGGGTTTTGAACGTGCCGATACGGAGCCTGATGGAGGCATGGTGGGTAATTTTGCCCAGGGCCTTACCAAAACCACCGAAATGGCAATCAGCTTCCACGACGGAGAGGCTGATGAAGCTGCAATCCGTACCTCGCTGAACCTGGTTTTAAATCCCCCTGTAGCCCATGCGGGTGCCGATTGGTATAGCGATTCAGGTGTTTATGGTACATTTGCGGGCACAGATCACAATTTTCAGGGTCTGGAGCGCAGCGTGGAATATAAAATGAAATGGATGCTCTTTAATCGCGACTGGGAGCCATGGTACGGTACATTCGATTACGGTGATGTGAAAAATTATTTCTTCAATTATGAATGGTATCAGTGGGCCAACAACGAACCCGCACAGGATTTTCAGTGGTGGTTCAATTTCATGAGGAGCGGAAATCCGGAATATTACGATATGGCCAGGGATGCCAGCCGGCATACAATGGATGTGGACAATACGCACTGGCCCGTACCCCGCGATTATCGGGGTGACACCAACCGTTCCCTCGATTGGTTTGACCACGCGGCCCAGGATGAAATCTGGCCCTATGTGGGCATGGGCCGCCGCCATGCAGGGCAGCAGTGGATCTCCATGCTCTCCGCACACGTCTGGGTTCCGGGCTGGATTGCTTCCTACTACCTGGACGGGTACCACCGCGGACTGGATGTTGCCAAACTTACCGGCGACTACTACGTAAGGAGAATATTTGGTGGCCACGGACTCACAGGCCGAAGGCTCTACCTGTCAATCTGGAATCTGGCTGAACTGTACGACGCCACCAAGGATTATGATTATGGTAAGGAGCTGGACGACCGGGTAAATATCTTTTTGAAACTGCAGCGAGAACAGGGAGGCAGGGCCAATATCGACCGGTACGGATATTCGCAAAACTACATCTCACACGGGCTTTCCAAATACCTTCAGATGAGGGATCGTCCGGACGTGGAACGCGCATTGGTAACTCATGCCAGAAGCATGTACTACAATCCGCCGCTTGATCATGATATGGAGTCCTATCTCTCAAGCATTCATATGCTGTTGGTTGGGTATGACCTCACCGGCGAAGAGAACTATCTGCTGGAAGCCTGCAGTCGTTCAGGTCATCTGGTTATGGATGAACTGCCGCAGCCGTTTGAATCCTATTCAACCCAGCGTGACCTTGCTGATGCGCTCGAGGGCGCAAGCAATCTGCCAGGACAGGGTGAAGGCCCGTCTTTTCGTGGTGGCAGCCCGATATGGACATTTACCGGCGGGCTGCGCATTTATGGCTGGACTCATGCCTTCAATGTAGCCTACACCATAGATCGCCTCAAACAGCGGGCCAATACATCGGGGCTGGATTGTGCAGTCAGGTGAGGCAGAAGACAGAAGGCAGAAGGCAGAAGTGAAAAGGCAGAAGTGAAAAGGGAGTAATGAAAGGGACACGGGGTGGATCTGATTGGAGATTGGAGGGTGGAGATCTTTGATTTAGATTTTACCCTGCACCCTGCACCCTGCACCCTGCACCCTGCACCCTGCACCCTGCACCCTGCACCCTGCACCCTGCACCCCTTGGTCAACGAAGCTTATGCGTAGTTGACTGCTGCGTGCAGTTCACTTCGTGGGAATTGCCTGCGGCTCGGAGTTCAGTCCCGAGACTTTGGGATAGACTTTATACTCTTTTCAAAGTCAGGATGTATGTACCGGGGTTTCCTCATAAAGAAAAGCCATCCTGCTCGCGCAAAATGGCTTTTGTAGGCAACGTATCTGAGAGTTAGTCTATCATGACCCCAGAAATTGTTCGCCCGGCTCAGGGATCACAACATCCGTATCGCAGTACTCATTGGTGAACGATTTAAAATCTTCGGGTTTGCCCGTCAATACCGGAAAAGTACCGTAATGAATGGGAACAGCCATGGTTGCTCCAATCATTTCACAGCAGATCGCCGCCTCCTGTGGTCCCATCGTGTAATGATCACCGATAGGAACGGCTGCAACATGCGGTTGATAGATCTCACCGTAAATCTCAAGGTCAGAAAAGATATTGGTGTCGCCCAGATGGTAGAAACAGATGTCATCTTCAAAAGAGACAACCAGTCCGCCTGCTTCACCCGCATATTCACCATCGAATGAGGATGAGTGGTTGGCGCTGACCAGTGTTACGGAAAAATCATCAAAGTGTACGGTTCCGCCCTTGTTAAACTCTATGCGCTGGTCATCTTTCAGCCCCCTGTTTTTGAGCAGGTTTGAGAGTTCAACCTGAGCTACGACTGTGCATCCTGTTTCAGATGCCAGTTCGAGGGTGTCGCCTACGTGATCTTCATGCCCGTGAGTAAGAAGAATATAATCCACGTCATCCGGATGTTTGAATTGCTCGGGTGTAGACGGATTCTGTGATAAAAACGGATCAATATAAATAACACTTCCCGCAGGTGATTCCAATCGAAATGCAGAGTGTCCCATCCACCATGCTTTTATCTTTGTATCCATAAAATTATTTTGATTTAGTTGCTGTTTATTCAGTATAAGGTAAACAAAAGGCAGTCTGAATTCGTTGATAATCAGGCTAATCCATCAGATCTATTACGATTGCGGACAAATGCTCGCTAAAGGATTACCCGATGTATCAGCGCATGTATCGATCATCATACCGGAAGTTTATTATTTATGATGAATTTCCCATACAGATTGCTTAAAGTGGTAGAAGAAACCTTAAAAAAATAATCACCCTGTCGGTAAAATGCGGGCGGGAATGGCTGATGGACTCATTAATGGTTTACATTTTTTCTTTGTTCATAGTGTTCCATTTGAGTCAGTCCGTTACGTTTAGATCACCTTATTTCAGATTGAAAACAGAATTAAAATATGATAAATGATATGCCACACCGAATAAAACTGGATCCGGGTTCTCCACATAAGAAAAAAATTTTTGAACTCACGGATGTACTGCTCGACGGAGGAGTGGCAGTTATTCCAACCGACAGCCAATATGCACTGGTGTGCGACTACCAAAACAAGAAAGGAATAGACCGGATCAGGAAGATTCGGCGAATGGACAAGAAAAGCCACCTTACGGTAATGTGCCAAAGCTTGCAGCATGTATCTACCTTTGCAACGTTGACAGACGATAATTTTAAACTCATCAAGCGACTCATTCCGGGCCCTTTCACCTTTATTTTGCCGGCTACCCGCGAGGTGCCAAGGCTTCTTACTCACCCGAAGAAACGAACCGTGGGAATACGCGTGCCCGACCATCCCATATGCCTTGATTTAATTGATGAACTGGGGCATCCCGTACTTGCAACCACGGCCAAAATTCCCGGGATTGAACATGCCAATCCGGAAGACGGTGACCGGGAGCTATTTCTGAGCCGCTTTGATAATATTGTGGATGTGGTTGTAGACGACCAGGAAGAGCTGCCAGCCGTCGAGACAACCATTCTCGACCTTACCGGCAGTACACCCGAACTTCTGCGAAGAGGGCTTGGCCTGGAGAAGCTGGACGAAGCGCTGGCCCTGGAAGGGATGGAACTGAATGACGGGGTGCCCGTATGAGAATTGCGATTAACACCGGAGGAGGCGATGCACCCGGATTGAATGCGGCGATACGCTCAGCAACCCTATCGGCACTGCGAAGGGGCTGGGAAGTGATGGGTATTATGAATGGATACGGGTCTATCTACACCGAACATCCATTTAAGAAACTTACCTACGACAGTGTAAGAGGAATTACCATGATGGGCGGTACCATTCTGGGATCGGCCAACAAGGCAAACCCTTTTGAGGTGCCTGTCACAAAAAAAGATGGTTCGGTTGAGCTCGAAGACCGTTCGGATGCCGTTGTAGAGGAGTTTGAAAAGTACAGTATCGACGCGCTGGTGGCCATAGGAGGAGACGGTTCTATGCACATCGCCCATCGGCTGTCACAAAAGGGTCTAAACGTAGTAGGCGTACCCAAAACCATAGATAATGACATTTGGGGATGCGATGTTTCATTGGGCTTTGATACGGCGGTAACCACCGCAACCGAGGCCATCGACAGAATCAGAACAACTGCACAGTCTCATCAGCGCATTATGATCGTGGAGGTGATGGGGCGATATGCAGGATGGATAGCACTTCATTCGGGACTCTCTGCGTCGGCAGACGCCATTCTGATTCCTGAGATCAGGTTTAATGTCGACGCCATAGCTGAGAAAGTGATGGAACGGCAGCGGAAGGGAGACACCTACTCCATTATTGTAGCGGCCGAAGGGGCCGTTGAAGAGGACGGTCATAGATTTGTTAAAGGTAAAGAGCCCGGACAATCGGAGCAGCTTGGCGGCATTGGGGAGTACCTGGAGGATGTTTTAAGCGAAAAAACCGGCAAAGAGTCCAGATCACTGGTATTGGGACACCTTCAGAGAGGCGGCACACCGTCAACGTACGACCGGCTGATTTCTCTTCGCTTTGGAGCAGCAGCCATCCGTGCGCTGGATGAAAAGGATTTTAACCGCATGATTGTAATGCAGCAAAACAGCATAAAGCGCATACCGCTTGAGGATGTAGCAGGAAAGGTCAAAAACGTACCGTTAGACAGCGATACCATTCTTACTGCAAAAGAGATCGGCATATGCCTGGGTAATTCAAAGTGAGTTTTTTTGACCGGTTAAGAGCATTATCGGGAGATGAGCAGGACGCATCATCTCAGTGGGTTCATCTGTCAGAATTCAGCGATCTGAAAGAGCATGTAAATGGATCCGGAAAACCGGTTCTGATCTACAAACACAGCGACCGCTGCGCAACCTGTTTTATGACAAGAAGAGCCGTTGAACAGGTTATGGCAAACTATTCTGAGAGTGTACATTTTGTTTATGTTGATGTGATTCGTAACCGGGAACTTTCATCAGAAATTGCGCGTAAAACCTCCATACGCCACGAATCACCCCAGGTAATCATTCTGAAGAACGATGAGGCCGTCTTCAGTACTTCACACGGACGCATCCGTCAGGATATCCTGAACGAAGAGATAGAAAAGCAACTCCCCGGATAAACCGTACTAATTTTTTAACGAACTATTTTGTTGAAGAGACTGACCTACCTGACCCTGCTTGCTATCATATTGCTGGTGACCGGCTGTATGAATTCAGAGCGATCCGAACTGCCAGAAAGCCTCCGCGACCGTGATCCGCTTACAGTACTCAACGGCGGGAATGAAACCGGCCGGATTTCGCTGCAGCGGGATATTGCGTTTAAAGACTCGCTTCTTCTCGATCGCGTGAACGGTGTGGCGGTCGATGAATCAGGAGCCGTTCTGATTGCAGGTGAAGCCTGGGAGAGAAGGGAAGTTTACAGGTTCGAAACAGATGGAACCAGAACCGGAACATTTGGCGGATACGGCCGGGATGAAGGAGAGTTTCTTCAAATTGACAACATTCAGTTTTCAGGCGGAAGGCTTCATGTTTATGACGGTAAATCTGAGAGGATTACCGTACTGGATGCAGAGCGCGGTGAATTGACCCATTCATTAAGCGTGCGTTCTGAACAATACAGGGACTCGGTATCTGCACGTCATACGGTTGTAACACCGATTCACAGATATGAAAACGGAACCTATTTAATTGGTTTCAAAGATTCACGCAATCCGGCGTTTTTCCCGGAAAGAGAGGTGGTTTATGCAACGGTCAGCAGAACAGGTGAGCTACTGGCAGACTCTGTTCTGATCCAATCCGATAGCCGGTACCTGGTTGGCGATTATGCCGGAAAGCCCGCTGCATTTATGCTTGAGCGTCCGGTTCGCCCACTGTTGGCGGCCGACAGAACAGGCCGCATTGTTAGTGCAAATACCTCCGACTTTATTCTGGAAAAGCATGATCCGGAATATGGCCTGTTGAATACGATTTATCACCGATACGAACGTGCCCCGCTTGATAAGGAAGAGATCGTTGACGGTCAATTCAGTCACAATGAGCAGATTCTGAGAGTACGTCAGACGGCTGAATATCCGGAGAGATGGCCGGCTCTTTATTCCATGGTGAGTGACGACGGGGGGAGAATATGGGTGTCAGCGATTACAGAAAAGAGGCATGAATTCAAGTGGTATGTGATCCATTCTGACGGGCGTCATTCAACATTTCTTTGGCCTTCCGAAAGAAAAATTGTTCATGTGGAGGGAGGCTATGCCTATGTAGTCGAGAATGACGAAAACGGATTTGAGGATGTGGTCAGATATATTATACGGGAAGAAGGTTCTGCAGAATGACGTGTCAATGAAAAATTAAGAACACTTCGTGATTCAGATGATAGAATATGAACCCAAATAAGGCCTTTCAAAAGGGCTGGTTAATTAACGAACTCTGGTATCAAACCGGCGATTTATAACAAACACCATCACCCGTAATTCCAGGTAACCCCGCGGCCGATTTCCGGATCGGGGAACTCCCAGCTCACCGCTCCCTGGTCGCAGGCATACATGCATGTTCCACACTCAATACAATCTTCTACCTGAAAATGGACCTTGCCCTGGTCGTCCATGGTATAACAATTGGCCGGACAGACGTACGTAGTGCACTTGTGCGGGCAGGTGGAGTTGCAAATGTCCGTTTCAACCGTGATATGCGGTTTAATCTCCGATTTAGCCTGATTGCGGTAGCTCACCAAACCAAGCCGTTCCTGAAGTGATAAAAGCTTCATTCTAAATGATTATTGATTATTTATTATTGATTATTGGATATCCTCAGTCAAAATTAACCACTGACCACTGACCACTGACAAAATCCTCCTGCTAAAGCGCCTTCGCGCCTTTGGCTCCCAATTTAATCAGATCCCAATAGGAAGAGTGCCGTTTGATGGCTCCCCTGAGCATATCTTTTGATTTGGGAGTGGGCTCATTTTTAATGGTGAAAAACTGACGGCCGAAATCACAGATCAGGTTGGGAACGTCATGCTGCATTGTGGGTGTGTGCAGCAGGTGTACCGCATCCTGAAACCCGTTGATATCCTTCATGACGTAACTGTCGTCAAGTGCCTTGCGGTACCCGCTTAACGTGGCAGACGTGAAATCATTTTTCTCTTTTGCTTTCACGATGGTTTCGGCTGCAAGAATACCCGACCTCATGGCATAATCCATGCCTTGTATGGCTTTGCCGGCATTCATCAGCAGGTTTGCCGATTCACCGGCCAGAAGAACTCCGTCTTTATAGAGCTCTTTCGGCATAGCGCGTTTGTCGCCGGAAGAGACTACGTGAGCCGTATATTCTACAATCTCACCGCCTCGTATGATATCTGCAATTGCGGGATGCGACTTGAAATGATTCAGTACATCATGAGGACTCTTATTCTTTTCGCGCATATCCTTGATTCCGAGTACCAGTCCCAGGGATATGGTGTCGCGATTGGTGTACAAGAAACCTCCGCCTTCCACACCGTCGGTTGCCCACCCCACAAACTCATTGCTCATCCCGCTCAATCCGTTGAGCTGAAACCTGTCTTCCAGCTCCTTCTGATCGAAACGGATAATCTCCTTGATTCCGGTTAGCATATGATCGGCCGGCACGTATTGGGTCTGTAAACCCACCTGCCGGGTGAGAAGGTTATTCACCCCTTCCGCAATAATTACAGAATCTGCAAAAAATTCATCCTCTCCCGTTTTGATCCCCACCGCTTTGTCATCCTTCATAATTATCTGATCTACCAGAATATTGGTAGCGATAAAGGAGTCCATGGCGTAGTCGCTGGCATCGATAGCGTCCTGTACCTTATCGGCAAGCCAGCGGTCAAACTTGGAGCGCAGAACCACAACTCCGGAGTAGGGGGGCTCATTAAAATGAGAGGATTTGAAATCCAGTGAAAAAGTTGACTCTTCATCCATGAAGGTCAGCCGCCTGTGGTTGATAAAGCGCTCCCAGCCGGCCTCTTTCTCCTCCCAGTAGTCCGGAACCAGTTTAGCGAGGTCATGCCCCCACAGCACACCACCCGAAACGTTCTTGGAGCCTGCAAATTCGCCGCGTTCAATCAGCAGAAATTTCATATTGCTGCGTGCCAGAACCATTGCTGCAGCCAAACCGGCTACACCTGCTCCTACGATAATACAGTCAAACTTTTCGTCCATAAACAGTTATTTATTTAAAAGGCAAAAGGTCCCGATTCCCCGGGAGTAAAAGGCAAAAAGCTTCTCACTTTTCACTTTTCACTTTCTTCAATTCTTCAATAAAGGGAGGGAGTACCTTGTAGAGATCACCCACCAATCCGTAGTCCGCAATGTCAAAAATGGGAGCATCCGGATCTTTATTGATGGCTACGACAACCTTGCTGTTTGCCATACCCGCCACATGCTGGATAGCGCCTGAAATGCCTACGCCGATATAAAGCTGCGGGGATACCACCTTTCCGGTCTGACCGATCTGGAGGCTTGGATCGTACGCACCGGCCTCGGTAAGAGCTCTTGATGCTCCGATTCCGGCATTCAGAACCGAAGCCAGCTCGGAAATCAGTTCACGGCCCTCTTCGTCTTTTACACCGCGTCCGGCGGCAACAACGGCTTCAGCTTCATTCAGGTCAATACGATCGGATGACGCGGAGATAATTTCGCGCAGCGTAATTTTAAGATCATCGTCACTGAACGAAAAGGGGATGGAGGTAATTTCCGGATTTGTTTCATTCTCAGCAACATCGTAAGAGCCCGATCGCACGGAGATAAAAACAGGGCTTCCGGTAGCTTCTACGGCGGAAATGATTTTGGATGCCATTACGGGACGCTTGCCCTTTACACCCCCATCAGAAAGTTCAAATTCTGACATGTCGGGAAGAGCTGCTGCCTTCTTATTCGCAGCGAGAGCTCCCAGAATGTCTTTCGACCCTTCCGTCGATGCAAAAGCGACAACGCTGGGCTGGATTTCTTCCACCGCTTTCGACATGGCCCTCAGGAGAGGAGTGTTCAGGTGGTTTTTAAATATGGGGTCTTCGATCGTGTAGATCGCGGATGGTCCGTATTGTTTAAGTTCATCGGCGATTCCGGAGACGGAATCTGAGATTACAATGGCAGCAGATGTGCCGCCATGCTTTTCTGCAAGCTGGTTGCAGCGCGATAAAACCTCAAGCGATGAACGTTTAATTTTTCCGTCGTTTACAGAGATGTAGGTAAGCAGTTGAGTACTCATGAAAATTCTTTTTCAGGTATGGTATGGTTATTCGAATGTTATTGCTGAAATCAGATTACGTTGGCTTCGGTATCCAGCAGACGGGCTACTTCCCGTGCGATATCTTCAGGTTCCCCTTCAAACTTTTTGCCGGGCTCCCGTTCTGGTTTTTCTTCATATGCCAGAATAGTGGTTTTGGCACCTGCTTCAGAGGCAGATCCGCTGAGATCGGATATGGCAATGGTATCCACAGGCTTTCTTTTAGACTGCATAATACCCTTAAGACTGGGAATTCGGGGATCGTTCATGTCGTTCGAGCAGGTAACAAGTCCGGGTGATGGCAGTTCAATCATCTCCTGTCCTGTATCGCCCTGTCGTTTAACAACCAGGGATTCTCCGTTCGCTACCAGACCCACCGCGTTTGTGGTATATGGCAGATTCAGCATTTCTGCCAGCATGGATCCGGTTAAACCGGCATCGGTATCCTGGCTCTGTTTGCCGCACGATATGTAATCATACTCTTTGTCTTTAAAAAAGGCAGCCAGAATCTGCGCGTAACCGTACGAATCATACGTTTCGTCAGCGTCAGACAAGATGTGTGTGCCTTTGTGAGCTCCCATTGCGAGGGCTTTTCGCAGCGTCTCTTTGGCTTTTTCGGATCCTATCAGAACCACTTCAACCTCTCCGCCGTGTTTTTCCGTTAAAACAAGTGCTTCTTCCACGGCTGAAGCATCATAGGCATTCAAAATGTTACGGTCGGAATCCTGTATAAGATGTCCCTCTTTGATCTGCAGGGGAGCGTTGACGTCGGGTACCTGTTTAATACAAACGTAGAATTTCATGCTTGATGATTTGATTTAGATTCAACGATGAAACCGCTTTTTTGGCATTTCTGAAATATACGAAACGAGAAATAAAAAACTTATCTGCATTCCTGATTGCATCAACAGGAGAGCAACCCCTCTCATTCCGGTCACCGGCAAGCAGATCCGGCGATCAGAACGAATTTCATAGCATGCTTGAATTGAACAGTGGGCTCGTGAATAGGTTCGCAATGTGCTCTTTTGATTCCTCGGTCAGGGCGTAACCCAAAATACTATCAGTAATCAAAATAGTATTTAATTGATAAATAAATTAAAATCAATAATTAGTGTAATTTTACATTTATTATCAAATTAACTTGCAACGAATTGGGGCTACGTTACTCTTGTCTGTAGAGTGATGCCGTCTAGGAGTGAAAAAATGTTGACTTAACCGATAAGCTTTAGTGAAAAAAGTATTAATTGTAGAGGATGATCTGATCATCGCTCTTTCAGCCGAGAAGATGATTCAGCGTCTGGGCCTGGAAGTTCTTAAAGTTGTGGATACCGGTGAAAAAGCGGTTGAAACGGCACTCAACAATAAACCCGATATTATTCTGATGGACATCCGCCTGGCAGGTGAGATGGACGGGGTTGAAGCCGCCTTCAGAATCAGGGAAGAGCTGTCCAAACCGCGAATTATTTTTGTTACTGGAAATGCGGATCCCGGATACCGGACCAAAGCGGAAGGAACCGGCTATGAGGCCTACCTGGTAAAGCCGATACGCCTGGAAGATCTGAGAAAAATCATTGGTTAGAGAGTTTCCCATTTCCGTTATATTCAGGGCAGTTCTGAAGGAAACTGGAATTGTCTACTGAAACCTTGATTCGAAACAGGTCAATAACACGCAATGCGGCACTGATTCTGCTGGCGACATTCGCCGGTTTGATATGGGCGGGCGACTACTCTTTTGATGAAAGGGTTGTTACGCTTCGCTATCTGCTTTTTGCCCTTTCCGGACTCATCGCATTTATAACGCCCTACCTGCTTTTCCCCGATCCCGGAGTGACTCTTGTTCAGCTTGCAAATCTCACAAAGGGACGGCTGATAAAATACATCGTATCCCGTTACATCACGTGGCAGTGGCCCCTGCTGTTGCTCATCGCCAGTATTATTCTGGGCGATACACAGGCTCCGTTCAGTGAATTTTCAAACAAATTGCTGTATGCATTTTATGGAGTGTTTCTATTCGTAGGATTGAATTTAATTTCGCTTTCAAGGTACTTGCGCAGCGGGTCAGACTCACAATTCTGGCAGGAATCGGAAAAGGGTCTTCGAATCAGAAAGCAGGTTGCCGATTACATGAAGTATCCGCTCGACCCGGGATCCATTCCCAGTATGATAAATACCATTGCGGTTTCCGTTACGGGTATGATGGCCGTTGTGGCAGGCGCTTTCCTGGGTGAAATGTATGGCAGTACGGTTGAACTGCTGACCGCTGCAGCTGTCTTGATTTTAGGACTGATTTCATTTGTTAAATTGAGGGTGCAAACCGCCCTGCACTACTATGCCACAAACGCATTTTATAATGAATTTTTTAACTCCGGGAGCGGGGATGAATCAACAGTGGAACGCAGAAAGGCAGATCAGTTATGGTGGGTGCCGTTCGAATTAAGGGCAGGGGTTTGGCAGTTTCTTCAGCAGATTGACCGGAAGATACCTGCAGGCCGTGCCGTGCTGGCGGGACACTTTTTAATATGGTTTGTAGCCTACCAGAGGCCGGGTGAAGAATTCATCACTGTATTGTGGATTATTTTCAGTGTAGTTCATCACCTTTTTATTCTTCTTACCATGCAGAAAAGCATGGCCCCGAACTGGCTGCTGCGATGGATCGATTCGCCTTTCAATTGGTTTTTGATTCGGTTTTGGATGCAGCTGCGATGGCTCGTACCCCTTTTTGTCAGCATGAACGCGCAGCTGTTTGTGTTTGGATATCCAAAATTACCGGACCAACTGACGGTGATGGTTTTCTACCTGCTGAGCGGTGCACTGCTCTCGGCAGCGGGAGTCTTCCGGATGAAAAGATCTGTTCAATAGTCTAAATTAGCCACATGATTTCTGTAGAAAATCTTACCAAGCAGTACAAAGCGGGAAAACCTGTTTTTAAAGGAATTTCCGAGACGTTTGAGTCAGGAAGGTGCATCGGGATATTTGGTCCCAATGGCTCAGGCAAGACCACGTTCCTCAGGATATTGTCGGTAAACTCCTTTCCCACATCCGGTACGGTCTTGTACAACGGTATCAATATTCATGAGGAGCCCGGAAAATATCTGGGCCATCTGGGGCTGGTTCACGATGAAGAGAGCCTGCCGCTGCATCTAACAGCCGGGGAGCTTCTGGAGTGGATTCTCAGGAAGAGGAAGCTGTGGGATAACGGCGGTTCAGGGAAAATTCAAGAAATTTTTGATCGTCTGAGCCTACCCGAATATCATGACCCAATGGGTACCTACTCCACAGGAATGAAAAAGAAAGCGCAAATTGCCGCTGCTTTCATAGTGAAACCCGATGTGCTGATAATGGATGAACCACTGCGGGGGCTGGATCAGACCACCCGTGGAGTGGTAACCCGAATGATCGGTGAAGCTCGCGGGAGGGGAGCCCTTATCTTCATGTCGTCGCACTCGGCCGAAAACCTGAGCGAACTGTTTGACGATCAGCTGGAATTTCCAATGAAAAAATAGCTTAATTCTCTGATCCGTTCGAATCAGGCCGGTCAGCACGCCCGCCAAGCGATACATAGCGGTAGGGCTGTATAGTGCCCCCGTACTTCTTCGTATACACCTGGGTGAAGACGGCACCGAGCAGAATAGTCTGCACATTGTAGTATACCCAGAGAATCAGGATTACCAGGGATCCGGCTGCACGGTAAGCGGCTTCGATGTCGGTGCTGGTAAAATAAAAGCCGATGATATATTTGCCTATCAGGAAAAGGAACGTTGTGACAAGCGAGCCGATCAGCAGATCTTTCCATGGAGCGTTCACATCCGGAAGGATTTTAAAAATCAGCAGAAAGAAAATAGTGGAAAAACCAATTGTTCCCAGCTGTGCTGAAACCCGAAAAAGAGCCAATTCAAGGTCGGGCACAAGTCCCACAAAAAATTCTGCAACCACCGCAAATGCAGCTTCAGCAAGCAGAGAGAAGATCAGCAGCAGGCTGATAAGGATAATGATTCCAAATGAGAGAAGCCGGTTCAGAAGAAAATTCCATACAGAATGAATTCGTACTTCCGATACATTCCAGATCCGGTTCAGCGTTGATTTTAGCTGCCCAATCACCGCAGTTGCACCAAAAACCACAATTACCAAGGCAAAAATGGTAGTGAGCAGGCCTTCTCCTTCCGTTGCTTTGCTCTCCATATAGGAGGTAAGAAGGTCCACGGTATCCGGATCAAGCAGGCGGGGCAGAAACTCCTTGATCTGTGCCTCAAACATCTGCTGACTCAGGAACAGGTTTCCAAGAGCTACAATCAGGATAAAGAGCGGTGCGAAGGAGAAGATGGTATAGAATGCAATGGCAGCCCCCTGGGTGATAATATCATCCTGTCCGGCTTTCCGAATGGTTTCTGCAACCAGGTATTTAATCTTTTGTATCATAGGCACACACTATAGCGGGAGTGACTCGAGGCAGGCATCCAGTTCGGCTGTGGTGTTATAAAAATGAGGGGCAATACGCAATACTCCTTCTCTGGACGAGATGGTAATCTTCTTCTTTTTGAGTTCATCCGTAAGCGCCTGTACATTTTCAATACGATCGATTGTGAAACTTACGATACCTGCGCGATGTGCATCATCTGCCGGAGAGATCACCTTCACACCGCTAAGCCCCTCCAGCCGGCGGGTCAGGTATCCCGAGAGGGTTAATACATTCCGGCTGATCCTTTCATAGCCAATCTCCTTAAACATTTTAAGAGAGGCACCCAGTCCCGCAAGTCCAATCATGTTGGGCGTTCCTGTTTCAAGATGTTGCGAATAGGGCAGCCAGTCCTGTTCATACTGAAACAGATCCCAGGGTTCTTCAACCGACAGCCATCCGGTTTTACTGGGCTGCAGTTTTTCGGCGAGTGACGGAGCCGTGTAGAGAATACCGGTTCCCATTGGGCTCATCAGCCATTTGTGGCTGCCGCTTGCGAGAGCGCTGATGCGGCAAGCCTGAACATCAATCGGAAACGCACCCAGACACTGAATGGCGTCGACCACAAACCACACACCGCGTTCTTCACAGAGCTTGCCAATCGCCTCCAGATCGGCATGATATCCGCTGAGAAACTGAACTGCGCTGATGGAAACTACCTTTGTTTTCGGGTTGATCCGCTTCTCAATCATAGATGCGGTTATTTCATTCTGGGGAGTGTCGAGCACGCGCGTTTTAACCCCCCGCGATGCAAGCGCACGGTAGGGCTGCACATTGGTTGGAAACTCCATGCTGTTGAGCAATATTTCGTCACCGGCTTCCAGCTGTAACCCTTCCGCAACAGCGGATATTCCGTCAGAGGTATTCCCGGTAAACGTGATGGCTGACGGGGAGTCTGCATTCAGATAATCAGCAGCCAGTTTGCGGGTCTCTTCGCTGATCTTCATGCACTTTTCCAGGTTGTCGATTGGACCGGATTGCCTTTCGAGGATAAACGAATCAATCGCATCCTTCACACGAACGGATATCGGGGATATGGCAGCGTGATTCAGATAGATATGACCTGTTTGCGTGTGGGGAAACCAGCTTCGCACATTCTGTTTAAAATCCATTTCTGTGGATGCTTCAATCATCTTATTCAGCGGTTTGTTCAATTTGTGTGACTCCGGCGCTCACTGCAAACTTCATGGCATCAGCCGGATTTATGTTTACCGGTTTGATGCGGGACGGCTCAACCAAAAACAGGTTTCCGGAAAAGTTATAGGAGTGGGGGCAGTAAACTGCAACCCTGTCGGGCAGGCCCAGAAAGGAAAGATCTTTTTCCGTTATAAAACCCAGGCGATCAATGCCATCGGTAAGTGTAACAATAACAGGCCGGTTAAACTTCTTTTTGTCACCAACAAAGGCTTCAATAAAGTCTTTAAGGGCGGTATAGATAATTTTTACCAGCGGTATGCGCGCCAGAAGCTGATCAAAATAGGTAAAGAGGGGCCTGGAAATGGCACGGCTCACAATAAAACCAAGCAGCGCAATAGCAATGAGCGCCGTTACAACGCCCAGGCCGGGTATATTTATAGGAAGCCATTGATCAAAAAGGGAAGAAAAAGCATTATCAATCCAGTTGATCAATTGCAGCACAACATAGAAGGTTGCAAAAATCGGAAAGATGAATAGAAGTCCCCGAAGGAAGTAATTGAAAAATGTTTTCATTGAAGTTGTACTATAAGGGTTTACGGGCACGGTATGATAGAGTGCGTGCCGGCTGAAAGTTACATAAAATGAAGCACAGAATGGGAAAGCCCTCATTAGAGCCAGGTTGGAGCAACTTGTTTGAGGCAGCAATCAGCAGATGAGGTTCAGCACTTTTTTTTCTATTTTAACAAGCTTGATACAGTCATATTTACAACGCTCTAATTGAAATCCATGCCAGTTAAGACTTCGGCTGAAATACGCCGGGAATTTCTCGATTTTTTTAAGGAAAAAGGCCATCTGATTGTTGACAGTGCACCCGTTGTGCCTCAAAATGATCCTTCCCTGTTGTTTACAAATGCGGGAATGAACCAGTTCAAGCCAATATTTCTCGGTGAAAAGGAGGGGCTCAGACGCAATGGCAAACTATGGCAGCGGGCAGCGGATACCCAAAAGTGCATCCGTGTGAGCGGCAAGCATAACGACCTGGAGGAGGTGGGCCACGATACCTACCATCACACCCTATTTGAGATGCTGGGAAACTGGTCGTTCGGAGATTATTTTAAGGAAGAGGCTATCGAGTGGGCCTGGGAGCTTCTTGTAGATCGCTGGGGACTTGAACCCGACCGATTGTATGCTACGGTATTCGGTGGTGATTCTGATGATGGACTACCGGTTGATACGCAAGCTGAAGAGCTCTGGCGGTCAAAAACGAATATTAATCCGGATCATATTCTCAGGTTCGGCCGGGCGGACAATTTCTGGGAGATGGGTGAAACCGGCCCATGCGGACCGTGTTCGGAAATCCACATCGACCTGCGCAGTGAAGAGGATCGCAAAAAAATACCCGGTGCGGAGCTTGTAAACAGGGACGACCCGCGGGTTATGGAAATCTGGAATCTGGTATTCATTCAGTTTAACAGGCAGCAGGGCGGTTCGCTGAATAAACTGCCCGCACAGCACGTGGATACCGGTATGGGTTTTGAACGGATCAGTGCTGTTCTGCAGGGTAAAACCTCCAACTACGACTCTGACGTATTTCAGCCGATTATACAGAATATCGGATCGATAGCGGGCAAGTCGTACGGTACGGACGAGTCTACCGATATTGCGATGAGAGTGATCGCAGACCATATACGAGCGGTCAGCTTTTCGATTGCAGACGGCGCTTCTCCCTCCAATGAAGGCAGGGGATACGTGATCCGGCGTATTTTGCGTCGGGCCGTTCGATACGGATGGGACAGTCTCGGATTACGGGAACCGTTTATGTTCAGACTGGTACCCGTACTGGCTGCACAGTTTACGGATGTGTTTCCGGAACTGCACTCTCAGCTTGAGTTTGTGCAAAACGTTATCAGGGCGGAAGAGAAAAGCTTTCTGAAGACACTGGGCCAGGGCATTGAACTGTTTGAATCCGTGATCACTGATTCCAATAAGATTTCAGGTGATGATGCTTTCAAATTACACGATACATACGGATTTCCGATCGATCTAACCCAGCTCATGGCCAGGGAAAAAGGAGTGGAAGTGGATACGGAGCGATTTGAAGAACTGATGAACGAGCAGAAAGAGCGCGCACGCTCATCCGGCAAGTTTATGGCATCGGCAAAAAGCGAGATAGAGTGGACGGTGGTAAGCGATGAAGGGTCACAATTTGTGGGATACGATGAACTAGAAACGGAGTGCTGCATCATTGCTTATGCAACCGAAAAGAAAAAGCATTTTCTGATCCTTGACCGTACTCCGTTTTATGCCGAATCGGGCGGGCAGGTTGCAGACACCGGGACTCTTGTACAGAATGGCAAAACCATCCATGTTGTGGATGTTCAGAAATCAGCCGATGGCCATGTTCATGAAGTGGACGCACTGCCGGATGACCCGTCCGGGACATGGCTGGCTTCGGTGCACGGAAAGCGCCGTGCAGAGATTGAAAAGCATCACTCTGCCACTCACCTGATGCATGCAGCACTGCGTGAGGTGCTTGGTGAGCACGTATCACAGAAGGGATCGCTTGTAGCCCCCGACAGGCTCCGGTTCGATTTTTCACACTATGATGCTCTGAAGGAAAACGAGCTCAATGAAATTGAGGCATTGGTTAATAAAAAAGTGCGCGAGAATATTCCGCTTATAGAGGAACGGGACGTCCCGGTCGGAGAGGCCAGAAAAAGGGGTGCAATGATGCTTTTTGGTGAAAAATACGGCGATCGGGTGCGTGTCATCACGTTCGATCCTGGCTTTTCGGTTGAGCTTTGCGGAGGCACGCACGTCAATGCAAGCGGAAGCATCGGATATTTCCGTTTTACGGGCGAAACATCGGTTGCATCCGGAATCCGGCGGGTTGAAGCCGTAGCAGGTGAAGCAGCGGATTCGGAACTGAGACAGGAAAAGCTCCTCGTGGAACGGGTACAAACTCTGCTGGGGGCTCAAAAAGATGTGGTTGCCGGCATCGAGGAGCTTATGGCAAAGAACAAAGAACTCGAGAAAGAGCTGCAGCAGCTGAAACAGGCTGAAGCGGGGGATGCCCTGGATACGGTACTGGCAAGCGCGGCAGAGGTGGAAGGAGTACAGCTATACACCGGAACCGTGCCACACGCAGAAATGGATACGCTGAAACAGCTCGGATACGAAGCCATTCAAAAAACAAAGGAGCGGAGTGTTATTGTGCTGGGTTCTGTGGATGAGGAGTCAGGGAAAGTGTATCTGATGGCTGCTCTGACGGACGATCTCGTTGGCAGAGGAATAAAAGCCGGTGCACTGGTTTCAAATCTTGGAAAGATTGTGGGCGGAGGCGGCGGTGGCCAGCCCAATCTGGCCACGGCAGGAGGCAGGTTTCCCGATAAACTGCAGGAAGCAATGGATGCTGTAGCCGGCTGGATAAAGGAACAGCTGTCATAAAACGCGGATTGCTTTCTGAAATCTTTCAAATATTGGGTATATTAATCGACTAATCTGAATATGAATTTTTAGGACTAAACCTGAGTATGGCGAAAAAACAACAAGAAGCTTTTTTTACTCCTATTGGGTTAGAAAACAGTACCAACGGCAAGGTTGAAAAGTCTGTTGATCTCCCGGAACCCACTGAAAAATCCCATAAGGATCTCGACTTGTCGGATGATGATGTGCTGTCGATGTATGAACAGATGTATCTGCAGCGACGGTTCGAGGAACGCGCCATGCAAATGTATCAAAAAGGTAAATTTGGCGGATTTCTACATCTCTACATTGGTCAGGAGGCCGTTTCTACGGGTACAGTATTTGCACTGAATGATGATGATGATATCATTACAGCCTATCGCGACCATGGCTGGGGACTCGTCCGGGGTGTCACACCCAAAGAAGGAATGGCTGAGCTGTTTGGCAAAGAAACCGGGTGCTCGAAAGGAAAGGGCGGCTCGATGCACTTTGCAAAGGTTGAAAATCACTTCTGGGGCGGCTACGGAATAGTAGGCGGACACATACCGATTGGCGGGGGAATTGCTTTTGCAAATAAGTATCAGGAAAATGATCGCGTTACCGCCTGCTTTTTTGGCGATGGCGCGGTTGACCAGGGAGCACTTCACGAAACACTCAACATGAGTCAGCTCTGGAGCCTTCCATGCATCTACGTGGTAGAGAATAACGGGTATTCCATGGGTACGTCTGCCCGGAGGCATACCGTTAATGAAATTCACGAACGATCGAAAGGTTACGGAATGAAAAGTGCTGTTTTCAACGGGATGGATGTGTTCACCGTGTACGAAAATATGCGGAAAATAGCTGAAGAGGTTCGCAAGGATTCCAAGCCGTGGTTTGTGGAGATCCGTACCTACCGATACAGGGGACATTCCATGTCGGACCCTCAAAAGTATCGAAGCAAAGAGGAGCTGGAGGAGTACCAGAAAACAGATCCTGTTGAACGGCTCAAGAAGTATATTATCGACAAAAAGGTAGCCGGCAAGAAAAAGATTGAGGAAATCGAAGAAAGAATCGAAGAAGAGGTGCTCGAAGCTATAGACTATGCGGAGGATTCTCCCTTCCCGGAAAATGAGGCTCTCTTTGAAGATATGTACGCGGATGAACCCCATTTTCATGACCGCGATGACTTCAAAGGGTTTTAGGATCCGTGCACACTCCTTCAAACAAAGACTTTCAACACAATACTATCCGATATAATGGCTGAATTACAATTTAGAGAAGCAATACGCGAGGCGATCGATGAGGAGATGGACCGCGACGAACGCGTTTTTATCATGGGTGAAGAAGTTGCTGAATACAACGGAGCCTATAAGGTTACAGAGGGCATGCTCGACAAATACGGTTTCAGGCGGGTGATCGATACACCGATTTCAGAGCTTGGATTCGCAGGCATCGGTGTGGGTGCCGCCATGAATGGCCTTCGACCCATCGTTGAGTTTATGACCTTCAACTTTGCCGTTCTCGCTGCCGACCAGATTATCAATCATGCGTCAAAAGCCAGGTATATGCTGGGCGGACAGCTCGACATCCCCATCGTATTCCGGGGTCCCAATGCTTCTGCAGGGCAGCTGGGAGCAACCCACTCGGTAGCTTACGACTCCATGTATGCCCAGTTTCCGGGGATGAGCGTTATCTATCCCTCTGAGCCGGATGATGCAAAAGGCCTGCTGAAATCAGCAATCCGAAACAATGACACGGTTCTGTTTATGGAATCGGAGCAAATGTACGGTATGAAAGGCGAGGTTTCCGAGGAGGAAGATTACATCATACCGATCGGCAAAGCGAAAGTAAAAAGAGAAGGTGACGATGTGACGATTGTGGCATCGGGTAAAATGTATCATATCGCAAAACAAGCCGCTGATCAGCTTGAGAAAGACGGTGTGGAAGCGGAGATCATCGATCCCAGAACAATAAAGCCTCTCGACATTGAAACCATTATTGAATCCGTAAAGAAAACGAATAGGTGTGTGATTGTTGATGAAGCTCACCCATTTGGAGGGTTGGCGGCTGAAGCCGGATTTTTGATTCAGCGTGACGCTTTCGACTACCTGGACGCACCCGTAAGAAGAGTAACGCTGCCCGATGTAAGTGCACCGTTCTCAAAATCACTCTTTGATCTGTGGCTGCCTGATGCAAAGCAGGTAATCCAGGCCGTGAATTCAGTAACCTACAGGGGCTGATTCCGTGAATGGATAGCGTCTTTCAGGATGAGTATGCAGGCATAGGCAGATGCTCATTTCAGCATTGCCTTTTGCATTTTCACTTGCTAATGTACTTTTGTAAAATTATAACCGATATATATTTCAACTGAAGAAATACGATGGCTGAAAAAATAGAGATGCCCAAGCTTAGCGACACAATGGAAGAAGGAGTGATCGCCAAGTGGAATGTGAAAGAAGGGGACAAAGTGGAATCCGGCGATGTAATCGCTGAAGTGGAGACCGACAAGGCAACCATGGAGGTTGAGGTTTTTGATGCCGGCACCATACTGAAGATTTTGGTGGATGAAGGGGATGCCGTGCCTCTGGGCGGTGCGATGGCCATTGTGGGTGAAGAGGGTGAAGACATAACCGGCCTGCTTGAGGAGAACGGAGAAAAAGAGTCCGGAAAAGAGGAGCAGAAGAAAGAGAAAGAAGCGAAAAAGGAGAAATCTGAATCCAAAGGCTCATCCGGGGATTTTGACCCGATTCTGGGGGATGTAAACGGTAAAGACAGCTCTTCAAAAACCGGAGGAACATCCGGGACTGCACCATCAACTCAGAGCGATGAAAACGGACGAATCAAGGCCTCACCATTAGCCAGAAAAATGGCTGAGGATAAAGGAATTGACCTTTCATCTGTATCAGGTTCAGGACCTGAAGGCCGTATTATCAAAAAAGATATTGAAGAGTATAAGGAGAGTGCCGGTACTGTTGCAGCCGAAGCGCCATCCTACGCCTCCGAAGAGTCGGAAGAGGTGAAAATTTCTCAAATGCGTAAAGCGATTGCGCGGCGGCTGTCGGAAAGCAAATTCAGCAGTCCCCACTTCTATGAGACGATTGATATCGATATGGAAGCCGCAATGAAGGCGCGTGCCTCCCTGAATGAAGTGAGCGAGGTAAAAATCAGCTTCAATGATATTATTGTGAAAGCCTGTGCACATGCACTGCGCCGCCATCCCGACGTCAATTCGTCATGGATGGATGATGTGATACGCAGACACGGCGATGTGAATGTAGCCGTAGCCGTTGCCATTGATGAAGGACTTATGACTCCGGTTATCAACCATTGTGACAAGAAGAATCTGCGGCAAATCTCATCCGAAACCAGGGAACTTGCGGAGCTTGCACGCAACAGAAAACTGCAACCGGAGCAGATGGAAGGCAGCACGTTCACCATCAGCAATCTGGGTATGTTCGGCATTGAAGAGTTTACTGCAATCATAAACCCGCCCAACGCCTGTATTCTGGCCGTGGGAGCCATACGAGACGTACCTGTAGTGAAAAACGGGGAGGTTGTACCCGGTAAGCGCATGAAAGTAACGCTTTCCAGCGATCACAGAATTGTAGATGGTGCAAAAGCCGCACAATTTCTGAACACGGTACGGCAAATGCTGGAGAATCCGCTCTCTATGCTGCTATAGCAAAACGACCCACTGAATTGGATATCAAAATCAGCCCCGGCTCTGTCCGGGGTTTTTTGTTTAGATAATACCTCTGTTGACCTGAAGCAGGCGGCACAATTCAAATTGGCCCATTCCTTCAGAGATCAGAGATCGAATTTTGCCAATCGCATATCATAATGTGCCTGTACTTATAATCAGCCAGAGAGATTCTAAATGATAACCATTTAACTACCCGTCTTGAGCAAACCCCTGCACTGAACCTATTCCCGCCCCGGATAATTTTTTGAATAAATACTGCACTATTCATCAGTTCATAAACCGGTAATTAAGGGGTACGCTTTTCTACCTATAAGCCGTACGCCTTTTTACCGATCTCATTTTTGGGTTTGATAAGGCTGAAACTCTAATGATTGTAAAAACCGGCTTTTACCAAAATACGTGCCGTTTCGGTATAGGCAGGAACGCCTATTTTGAGTTTGAACCTTTATAATATTAAGAAAATCTAATACTTTTAATCAGACGGTTAAGCGGCCTGTTGGTTTGAAGATGAAGGCCGTCAGCAGTTACGCATACAAAAGAGAGAGAGGTTGATTGTAATATGGTTAAACTCATATCAATAGTAATCATCTTGACAACTTTGGAACTATTCATCACGGAACCAAGCAGTGCTCAAAAGCACAATTCCAGCGTAATGAATGTGCGTGTGGAAGTGGTTGACGGACTGACTGTTCAGGCTGCGGAGAGCAGCGGACGTATTTTATTACAAAACAGCAGTGTGCCATACGGTGTTTTCTCACTGCGATCTGCACGTGGAACAGAGATGTTGATACGCGCACAAAAGGATGTTGAAATGAGGTGTAAAGATGAAATCTGGACAATGAAAAGTGAATTGGCGGTTAAAGAACAGTCAAACGGTACAATTGTACTCGGTCTTAATACAAGTGAAAAGTTTGTTAGTCGTAGTAAAGGCCTACACAGGGGTACTCAATCCCTAATAATTGAGTACCTGTAATCCCATAAAGATGAACCTCTGACCCGGGTTCATCTTTTTTTTATTCATCAATTATAAATATTTCGGCAGAGTCTGATGAAGAGGTTCTTCCTGAAATCATGTCAAGTTCCTCAAGAAACCGACTCCAGAGGCCGTATACGTTTTCTTCAAAAAGATAGGCGGTATCCACGTTATCCATTCTGATGGTAACCCTGCGGCCTGTTACCTGCTCAAGCCGATCTGCTATTTCCTCAAGTGGATTTTCAGGTCCATAGGTGCCCAGGAACACCCTGAACTGCAGACTAAACCGGTTCCTGGTGTCCGGGTCCATAATTATGGATATACTATCCGCAACTCCAGACCTGATCAATGCATCACGGACTTCCTCAGCAGCCGAATATCTTTCAAAGGGACCTGAATAAACAGTTTCAGCTCCATCTTCACCGTCACTCCGCAAGAAAGTATTTTGCTGAAGCTCCGAAGGTAGCGTTCCGATAAAAGCTTCAGCCTGCTCAGTATTGCTGAAACGGCCCAGATCTATCAGATATTGAACCGGTTTGTAATCGGATTCCGATCCTTCCGGAACACACTGTCCCACGATTGCATATTGATTGTAGGGGTCTGTGTCCCTGAAACGGTTCAGCATTTCAGCTGCATCGTTCAGAGTTTCATACCCTTCGGTTCTCAGGGCAAAAAGATCCGTAACCTGGTTGTAATAAAGGGTAATATCCGTTCCGATTCGCTCTGAAATGGAGTCTGCGATTTCCCGTGCGAAACGATTTCCGCCAAAACTGCCGACCTGAACCGGGAATGTGCATTGTTCGAGGTTTGGAAGGTCAGCAGGCCCGGTGATCCGTATCTCCGGATCGGCTGCTGTTGCAGTATCTGCAGGCTGAACAATAAACTCCTCTTCTTCGAGAATTTCAATAACCGGTGTACCTGAATTTCTGATTACGAGGGTGTCAAGCCCGGAGGCAATCAGGGTATCGGCAGGGAGCTCTGCAAGGTCGAGTTCCACGGGCCTGAAACGCGTTGTATCAACCCTTTGCCGTTCTATACGGTCATCCTCTTCTGCACCCTCATCCATCTCACTGGCTGGAAGGGTTGGCAGAATGCGGGCAACCGGAGGAGGCATATTTGTGATGGATGAGATGTCAGTACCCAGGTTGAGCAGCCCGGCCCAGTCGCCGGTTTGCTCCTCCGTATTCACTTCGAAAGAGCCGTTATCCAGTTGAACCATGGTCAGCGTAACGTTGATCTGGTCGCTGTAACGGTCGATAAAGGCACGTGCGCTATCTGCATTGCTGAATTCTCCCAGTGACAGTGAAAATCTGTAATCAGGCTCGAACGTATATGCGGGAAGACCGGGTTCGGGTTCGACCTCATCGGGACTGCCGGCCAGCGTTATCCGCTGAAGGGAATCGAATAGCTCCGTGTCATTTCCATATGCGCCGTTCAGCACCCTGAACACGCTCTCCTGAGGATCGGCGTAAACCATAAGATCGTAGGGCAGCGCCAGGTCACGGGTATCAATAAACGTGTCAGCTTCTTCCAGTGAACTAAAGACACCCAGCTGAATGTACGGTTCTGCCCCGGCTGATACGTTCAGTGTATCCGGGTCCATGTCCCTGATTACTGCAGGAGCGAGTGCAGAAAGCTCGGACAGACCTCTCAGGGCAGCCGATATGGATTCTGCGGGCAGCATCTCCGAAGCGCGAATGATGTATAGTTCATTTCTTGAATTGTAGGCAATATCAAACGGGATACCCGTTACCGTTTCCGCTTGTTCGGCAAATCGAAGCGCATCCCCAAACTCCATGAAGGAGGCAGCCTGCAGCATAAATGGACCGTTCTGGCCGAATAGGCCCGTCAGATCCATGCTGCCGGCGGGACGCTCAGTCAGTGAAGCCAGAATGAACGGTGCAGTTTCATCCGGTTCCCGGTAACCTTCGGGTGTTACGTTGATGGCAAGCCCTTCAACAAAATCACCCTGCGAGAGTGGCTGTACCGTAAACTCGAGCTGACCGATATCCGGTTCTGCATCCAGAAAAGCCAGCTGGGTTGAATCCGGTTCTATAACATAGTCGCCCGGCGGAATTTCATAAGCGTAGAAGCTCCCATCCGAAAATGTGCGCAGCTCCTGTTCGTACGGTTCAACTCCTTCCGGTACATTCACCTGACGCATAAACAGCCGAAGCCCGCCCAATCCCGTTTGCGTGCCGTTATCAAGAGTTCGATTAATGACTCCTTCCACGATTCCGGAGGTGTAGAAAGGTACATCAATCACTTTATACTGGTTCGGATCCGTGATGATGGAAAAGTTTTCAAGCTCGGGGACCAGCAGCGGATTGGTAATCACAGATTTATTGATCGTCAGATTATACTGCCTGTAGGGCTGCAGCTGTGACAGATAGTGTATGCTGTCTTTTGAAACGGGGATGCCGCCTGCCCGATCAATACGGACGGCATTCTGGGGTATCAGTTCATCAGAATCGGGCTCAAACGTACCGCTGTTATTGTGATCAACAAACAGGCGCACGGCCGTTCCCGACCGGCCTACCTGTTGTCTGTTGGTAAACAGTGTATTTTTGTTTGACGGATCGTATCCAATGGATCCGCGAAGGCTTTGCGTAAATGCGGATGCTGTACGTGTTGAGCGAACGGTGGTAACCGAACGGATGGAGCTGAAATCAACCGTAAAGCCAAACCTGAAAAGGTTAAAGTCTCCCGTAAAATTTCGTCCCATTGAAATTTGCAGCCTTCCCGTCTGACGTATATTCCGGCTGATCTGTATTTCCGCGTCCTCAATCTGTGAAAAAGCAGGCAGATAGTTGGTTTGTGCCCTCAAAAAAACACCCCGCAAAAGGGTGGGTACCGTACGGCTTCTCGACACGTTGTAGGTGGCCGATGCTGTAACCCTTGCAACAGGTGAACTGCTGAAGCTGAAACTGCCCACCTGCGTGTCGCGGTAGCCCAGGCGCAGATTCGCCCTGCCCACGCGGGTGTTCAGGTCTACCCTGTAGCGTGATACGGATGAGAGTTCCCTGTTCTCGTTCGAAAGGTTGAAGCGGACAAAGAGCGGAAGGTTTCTTATTTCGAACGGTACAAACAGGTTGGTTCTCCAGGCGGAATTATTCCGTGCCGGATTGTAGATGCCTCCGTCTCTGTTGAACCGCGTATAATCGAGGCTGATGCTCGCATTGGAAGGGTAGATCACGCTGCCGGAGGCCCTGTAAAAAGCCTGGCTGGCTGCCTCAACCGAAATGAGATAATTGTCAAACAGACGGGAAGAGAGTCCGGCCTTGAGGGTGGGCAAACCGTCATGAAAATCCTCAAAATACTCCACGCCTGCAAGAGCTGAGAAACGGTTGGTGAGGCCGGCGGTGACATCCGCTCTCGACATGAACCCGCGGTCTGTGGATCCCGCAATGGGATTGTCAAGCCGTCCTGCATCTACGGTGTAGTTTATCTCTCCCGGAGGCAAAAAATTGAAGGGCACCTGCAGCCTTACATCGCGGGTGGATACCTGCCCGGTAGGGTTATAAACACGTATGCTGTAGTTGGAGGCTCCGTAGGTGATGGGTACCATGAACCTGTACTGTCCTGTTTCATCCGCCATTACATAATCGACCAGTGAATTGTTGCGGTAGAGTTCTACCTCCGAACCGGGTTCCACGATGCCGTTAAATGCGGTTTCACCATAGAGAAAACGGGGCTCCAGAGGCTCATTGGTCAGTTTTACCCCGGTGTAGGAAACAGGCAGCAGGCCAAGTGAGGTGGTCTGACCCGCGGTAACGGAGCTGATCAACTCATTGTCCAGTATGCCGTAACGCCATCTTAGCCCGCTGGACCGGATGGCTGTGGTGTTTTCGGACACGTTGCCAAAAATGGTTCCCTGTAAGTCACCCCCAATAAGCTCCGTTCCCAGGCTGGTATTATATAGAAAACTGCTTCCAAGGTCGTTGTAGCTTCCGGTCAGGTTGTAATCAAAATAACCGCCGTAAAAGCTCTGTTTGTTTCGGCCGAACTGAAGGGGAAAAAAATCACGCCGAAGTTCCCGCTGAGTCCTGAGCATGCGTTCACGCCGTCTTTCCCTTTCAAGCTGAGCAACAACCGGCATGGTATCATCTGATTCAAGAGTGAGCACCAGATTATTGAAATCGATCATAAACTCCATATCAAAAAGTTCATAAAAGATTTCAGGGCTCAGATAGTACCCAAGATCCGACATAATGTAGTCGTCGGCCGTTAGCTGCAGGGTACGGTCATTGAACTCTGCAGTGCGGGTGCGGCTGTCGAGCTGAATGAGGTATTGTCCGCGACCGATAAAATTGCCGGAAAGCTGCATCCGGCCGGTGTCCACATTCAGGTCGATGGAGAGTGCAGAAAACAGATCGGATACCGAAAGGTAGAACCGGTCCTGGTAATAAATGGAGGATACAAAGGTGTTAACAACGCCTTCGTGGCGAAATTGCAGAAAAACTTCCTGATCTGCTGTTTGCGCCGATAGTTTCCCGGGGGGCGGCAGCAATGCACAGAGAGATATTAGGAGCAGTATCAGGATGCATTTTTTGTTCACTCAATCGTAAAGGAGGTTGTTTCGCTGACGTCGGGTATCTGAATGAGGTTTTGTGATGCAATATCGTTTCTGGACGACTCAAATGTGGTGTTGATGGTGTATTCACCTGCGGGAAGCGCAGTGATATCAAACTCCACTCGCTGCATGGTATTAAAATATACGGATGTAGAGGATCGCCGTGAATTGACCTCTTCTCCCCTGGAATTTAAAATCCGGGTATTGACGCTGCCGATAAAGGGAGCATTTCCGGTACGTTCCACATCGGTAAGTATGATGAGCTGACCGTCTTCAATAGATGTTGTGATATCATTGATAGTCAAACCCGTGCTTACATCACCGTGCTGTACGAGTACGGAGGTTACCTGATCGATCTGGAAGGAAACCTGTGCGGAAACCTGTCCCTCTTCCACATCGCCGATAGGAGGCGTAAGCTGGTTTGAGGAGACCCTCATACGGGTCCAGTACATACCCGGGTCGGAGTTCTGAGGTACACGGCCAACCAGCCTGATGGTCTGACGCTGGTCGGGCTGCAGTACAAACGTGGTTGGGAAGGCCCTCAGGTAGGGCACCAGGGAGTAGAGTTCTTCAGCAGCAGCATCCTCGTAATTGAGATAAACCCTGCCGGTTTCATCCGTAGCCGGGTAGGCAAATTCGAAAGAGAGGCGCACCTCCACTGCGCTGGCAGATGGATTGGAAACATAGAAAGAGCCCACCTTGCTGTTTTTATCGAGAAAAACTGCGGTTGGCGATATGGTAACCTGAGCCTGGGTCGTAAAGGCCGCAATAGCAAAAATTGCGGTCAGCAGAGAAACTTTGAGTGGTTTCATTAACCTGTCTGTTGATTAACGATGATAGGAGAGTATAATAATAAAAAAAGCCCCATGAAATAATGGGGCTTTGAATAATCAATCTGTTTTTAACTTACAGGTATTCAATAGCTACTGTAAGTGTTGCACTGTAGACACCATTAGCTTGCGTGATGGGTGTTGTAAAGCTACCGCCAACCCAAATAAAGTACTCTCCGGTTGTTGCATCAAGTGTGACGTTTCCACCACCACCGCCAAGGTTACCTTCTGCGGCTGTTCCCTGATCATCTGCATCATTACCTACATAAGCCAGACTCGCTGTGATATCGTCGCCGGCTCCTGTAAGCGTCAGAGATGCCGGTGCAGTCACAACTACGGTTTGACCTGCTGTACCTTGTAATGCAAGTTTACCTGCGTCAACAGAAGTTGTTTGATCTACGGTTGCAGTTGCTCCCGCACTAACTGTACCGAAAGCAAGGTCGTTTTGATTAGCAATGGTTAAACTACCTTCAATCGTAGCGCTAACTGCGACATCGGCGCTGGTTGAAGTTTGAGCATAAATATTTCCGACTCCGAAAAGGAGAAGTGCTGTGAAGATGATTCCTAATTTTTTCATTGTTTTATTGTGTTGAGTTAGTAAAAGCCGTTAGCAATAATGGGGTATTTCACATTCATTCTTTTTTTTCTGAATGTGTGATAAAGATACATTCAGACCCGGTAGTGTTACAAGTTAAAAGGTTTTAATTAAGGCCCTCTAACTTATTCATACACAACGCTAAGCACAACCTCACCCGTATATACCCCCGAGGGAACCATGCCAAGTTCAATACTTCCATATACATAAAGGAATACGCTGGTCCATGCAGACTGCGGGTTTTGGGGCGGCGGATCCAGCGTAATATACCGCTCAAAACCCGTTAAAGGTACGCTCTGCCGGTAATCATCCACGCCATTTTGGGTGTAGTTAACCTGTAAATTGAGCGGAATTGAAGCCATTCTGCCCAATTCCTGATGTACAAGCTCGCTTGAAGGATCAAGTGAAATAATCAAATTTTGTGCGTTAAGCGTACGTATCTGGAACACACCCATGGTGGGTGAACCAAGCGGTATTTGCTGAAAACCGGTGCCTGCAACGATCTGTCCGAAGTCAAGAGACCGATTCACTGTAGTCTCCACCCGCGGTTCCACATCCAGCTCAATTGTGAAAGACTGTGCCGCACTGTTACCTGCAATTATCAGGAACAGAACTACAAGGATGGATATGGATTTAAAAGGGTGTTTCAATGGTGATGGATTACTGGTATTCCACGGTTATGGTAATGTTTCCCGTATAGAACCCTGCGAGTACATTGCCTACGTCAATATCACCATAGAGGTACAGGTATGCTGATTCTTCCACAAGGCTTTGATCAAACTGGCCGGTAGGGGGTGTGGGTGGCGGACCCGGTGGCTGCGACTGCCGGGTAAGAATGGGGAACCTGGCGTTTCCGATATTGCTTCCCGAAACAGGGATGAAAACGGCATCAGAGATGTTATTTTGCCCGTTGTTGGCATAGGCTGCCCGAAGGGTGAAAGGGATGCTGCGCTGCGGATCGCCGGAGTTGGCTGGATCGCCGTCAAGAAGCAGTTCTCCGTCACCTATCAGTTCCACACCAACATCCAGATATTTGACGCCGATGATGGAGAGCACGTAGGAGTCAATCAGCTCAACCTGGTAGATGCCACCGTTTGAAAGTACCGGATCTTCAAATGTAAGGTCACCCAGTGAAATGTTCTCGATCGTGATGGTATAATTGCCAAAACGCCCGAATTCAATCTCCTGTGAAAAGGATTCTGCAGCAGTGCCCAAAAAAAGCAGCAGGCCCGCAATCCACCGCAGATTCGGCCTGAGAGTTGCCGCAAAGAGAGCCTGAAGCCGGGAGTTGATGCGGCGGGGTTGTGTTCGGGTATGTTTCTCTTGTTGCTGCAAATGTGTGGTGATCCTGGTTTGATCTTAAAAAAGCCTGACGCGGCTGACCTAAATGTACTCGATTTCTATCGTAAACTCACCCATGTACGTGCCGGGTTCTGCAGTTGACAGATCGGCAAAGCCGCCTACCCAGATAAAATACTCGCCGTCATTGTTAAATGTAAGGTCTCTGACCTCCTGTGAGAGGATTTCAGCTGTATCCTGAACATCGACAATGTTGCCCGCTACAGTATAGGTAAAGATAATGGTTCCCGGTCCGTTTGCATTATCCAACACCCGTTCCTGCAGGTAATCGATTTGAAATTCGGCATTCGGTGTGCCCCGTGCAATCATTTTTCCCGCTCGCGGACTTGTAACGGGATTTACCGTAACAACAGAGTTTTCCCTCTCGATGTTATCAAAATCGATGGTCTGGATGGTGATGGTCTCAACAGCACCGTTCACAATAGCGGTGACGTTAATATTCACCTGCCTATCATCCTGGGCATGCAATAAGCCGGTGCAGCCAATCAATAAAAAGGCTGCAAGCAGTAATTTCCTGATCATGGGGTAGTGGTGAAAAGACCGGTCAGGGCCTCTGTTTTCACTTTCTGTGACTTTATAACGCTAAAATCGAAAAAAGGAACTGGCATAGCCAATTAAGCTTTTATAATGAAGATACGTCATTTAAGTTCAATATTCTCCTTGCACAAGTGACGTATAAATGCCCTGGAGCTCGGATCGCTTGATCTTGCCCAGATCCGTTTTTGGAAGCTCCTTAACAATATGAATCTCTTTCGGCACCTGAAAATCATATAATTTTCTGCCCAGTTCTTTTTTTAGTGATGCTGGATCTGTTAACTCTTTATCTCCCGTAACCATTGCGATCACGCGCTGCCCCCATTCAGGGTCCGGTACTCCAATAACGGCCGATTCGGCAACTCCCTTGAGCCCGTTCAGAACCGACTCAACATAAAAGGGATTTACGTTTTCACCGCCCGTAACGATCAAGTCGGTGCGTCGGGATCCGATAAATAGCTGTTTGTATCTGTTAAGGTGTCCGTAATCGCCGGTACAAAACCAGCCATCATCGTCAAAAACTCCGGCATTCAGTGACTCATCCGTGTACCCGTCAAAAACCTGCGGTCCGATCAGCCAGATAACTCCTTCTTCAATCGCGGGAAGAACCTTTCCTTCTTCATTTCTGATTTCGATCTGATTGGGCGGAAAAATATCGCCCACACTCGACTTGGGATAGTAGGTACCGCTTGGCCTCAGAATCGGGTTTGCAGCAATTTGTGCGCACGTTTCCGTCATGCCATAGCTTGATACGACCGGTATGCCGCGGGTTACTGCAGCATCTATGAAAGCAGGCGGTATGCGTCCGCCTCCCAACAGAATTGCTTTAAAATCAGCATGGGTTGTAAAGAGGTGATCTTCCATTAATCGCATCAGCATGGTGGGAACCAGCGAAGCAGCCTCAAAGAGTGGGTTTTCAGACAAAAAGGTTCGAACCGCATCAGCATCAAACCGATCCATCCGGAACAGTGCGGAATGGTATAAAAGCGTGCGGTAGATGATGGAGATTCCACCAATGTGGTTCAGGGGAAGGCAGAGAAGCCAGTAGGCATTGGGAGAAGGTTTTACGTTCGATTCGGACGCAAAGGCTGCAAACAGTACTTGTCTTCGTTTCAGGGGTACAATTTTCGGGGATCCGGTGGTGCCGGATGTCAGAAAATAGCCTGCAATATCTCCCGGATCAGCAAGGGTAAATTTTTCGGGGGTCCAGTATGCCTCCCGCTCCATCCATGTAGTTTCTGTTTGAACCACGTCCAGGCCGTGTGTGCCGGATAGAGTGGATGCGGAGTCTCCGGTTTCAAGAATACAGGCCGGTTTGATATGCTCCAGTACCCGGTCCAGGTCTTTGGAGGGCATATCCCTTCTGAGAACCAGGTACGGAATATTTAACAGAAAGAGGGAGGCAATGCTGAAAACCAGTCTGTCCGAGCTGTCAGCGAACAGTAAAACAGGCCTTTTTTCACTGACCTCAACATCTGCAAGACGCTCGCGAAGACGCAGGGCAAAGTGAAAGAGATGGGTATAGTCATAGATCCGGTGTTCCGAAGCCATGAAGTGAAGGTCGGGGTCGGGCGGGTGATACTCGGGAAGAGGTTGTGATTTCCCGTTCATGTCAATCTGTTTTATGGATCAAATTTGGGTCGATATCCGCCAGTGTACAGGGGTTGAACGGAGATGAAAGGTTCAGGATGCCGTTTTCGGCTTCACGTAAAGGAAACAGATCCTTTTCAAAAAGCCTGCCCGTGTCAAGTCCGTGTGCCAGGCCGGGGTCTCCCGTTATTGCTGCCATGGATTGAACCATGGACCGGCCAACTGCCGATTCGAGTGCTGTGGTTACAACCACTCTATGTAGAGGACCTCTGTTTGCAGAAATTGTTTCAGAGATCCTGAAAATATTACCCAGAAGGGTCGGTTTAATAATCAAAACAATACCGGGAAGGGCTTTAAGAGCGGTTTCCAGCGTTGCCATATCTGACAGGCTTTCGTCCAGTGCAATGGGTATGGGTGATTTTTGAACCAGTTCACGGTAATCGTTTGCCGATTCTACGGAGATGGGCTCTTCGATATACTCTACATTCAAATCTGTAAAGAGGCCGGTTATGGAGAGCGCATCCGAAACCGGCCAGCTTTGATTGGCATCAATGCGGAACGTCATTGACGGATACTTTTTCACTGCTTCCCTTAAAGCGGAAGCAAGAGTCTCCGGATCGGGAGTGGATTTTATTTTAACGGTCCGGAATCCCCTGGCATGGTGAGCAGCAATGTCTGAGATGATATCATCGTACTCTCCGATTCCGGTCACTGCATTCACCTTAACCTGATGACGGAACGGCTGCGCAAACAGTTCATCACGAGCTGCAAGCCCTGATTTAAGGAGGGTGGATGCACCCAGGCTGCTGAGCGCGAATTTGGCAGAAGCCGGGAGCGGGATCTCGCGAAGCAGGTTGTCTAACCCGGTTAATGTGAATGGGGTTGACAGGAGTGCTTCGAGGGTTTCTTTCTGATCGATCAGCTGCTGTATCGTTTTATCAAGTGATTCGTCGGAGAAACCGGGAAGGGGAGAGGCCTCTGAGAGTCCTGTAAAGGAGTCGGTTTCCAGCTGAAGGAGCACTCCCTCACGATCGGTGAATGTGCCCCCGGGAGTTACAAACGGTTTGTGAAAAGGTAAACGGTATCGGTAGAACGTAAGCATGGGGCGAATTTCATTACCTTACAGGAGAATACCGGCAGCGAACAGTACCCCGTATAGTATCATCAGCTGGGATGTACGCTCCAGTGTTTTGTTAAGCAACCGCTTATCCTCATTAAAAAGCACCTGCCGGATGAGCAGTGCCGCAAACGGAAGGCTGAGTACCGGCAGAAATATGGTTGCCGTGTAGCCGTAGAAATAATACATAACCAAAGGAGCGAGGTATGCAAAGCCGGCCATGAGAATATATTCAGATTTGAGCCAGTTCTCACCTAAAAGCACTCCCAGGGTTCGTTTTCCGCTGATTTTGTCCTGCTCCACATCTCTCAGATTATTCACAACCAGGATATTAACGCAGAGCGCCCCTATCGGAATGGATGCAATGAGTGAATCAGAGCTCCACTGAAGGGCATTAACATAATATGTAGCGGTTACGGCCACGAGGCCGAAAAAGATAAAAACAAAGATATCACCCAGCCCATTGTATCCGAGAGGATAGGGTCCGCCGGTGTAGAGAATGCCGAAGAGCAGTGAAAGCAGGCCGACAACCAGGATGATCCAGCCTCCAATCCATACCAGATAGAGGCCTGCAACAAATGAGACCAGCATAACCAGGATGACTGCCCGAAGCATCTGTTTGGGCTGAATAAGACCTGCAGATGTAGCTCTTTCAAAACCGATGCGGTCGGGTGTGTCGGCACCTTTGATGAAGTCGAAGTAGTCGTTGGCGAAGTTGGTTCCTATCTGAATACCGAATGCACAGAAGAGTGCAACCAGGCTTGTATCCCACCTGAACAGACCGTCACTGAAGGCCAGGGCGGATCCGGTCATGACCGGTACCAATGCTGCCGCGAGGGTCTGCGGACGAGCTGCGCGCAGCCAGTTGAGAATTTTTTGTCTGTTCAAAAGAAAAAAAGGTGAATTTGTGTGGGTAACCTTGAAGCTCTGAAGATACTGAATATGTGTTCTCCTTAAAAAGTTCAGCAGATAGTTAAATATACAGAAAGAGATTAGGGTTGGGAGCAGTTGGTAGCGCTTTTAAGTAAAAAAATTAAACCAAATAAGACTTTTTATAGATTTAATTAACTGTTAATAATTTTTTCTCTTAAATGTTTTAATTCATCAGGAGTCCTGATATCTTTGCTCTGTTCATAAACCAGAAATGTTAAACAACGTTCACAGATCCATGTCACAGACAATACGCCGATACGATACATTGGCAGCAGCCCGGTCATACAAACCGGTTATCAACGGAGATTTCAAACAAGCACATGTAACCGAGGTATTCGGTGAATTCACCCTTAATCTTGACGGACTCAAAGAGAGGCTTCCCAAAACTGTATGGAAGGAGCTAAAGAATACGATTGAAGACGGGCAACAGCTTAACCCGTCAGTTGCCGATGCTGTGGCTCTGGCGATGAAGGAGTGGGCTACCGAAATGGGAGCTTCCCACTTCACGCACTGGTTCCAGCCGCTAACGGGGGCCACTGCTGAAAAACACGACAGTTTTATTACACCAAACCAGGGTGGAGGAGCAATTTCCGAGTTTTCGGGTAAAGACCTGATTCAGGGCGAGCCGGATGCATCCAGTTTCCCCAGCGGCGGTCTTCGTCCCACATTTGAAGCGCGGGGATACACGGCATGGGATCCGACCTCCCCGGTATTTCTGATCGAAAATCAGAATGGCAAGTATCTCTGTATACCCACCGCATTTGCATCTTGGACCGGAGAAGCGCTCGATCACAAGACACCGCTGCTTCGTTCAATCGAAGCCCTCGACAAGCAGGCAAAGCGCGCACTTGCACTATTCGGTGTAGACAGTAAGAGAGTTACCTCAACCGTTGGTTGCGAGCAGGAGTATTTTCTGATTGATCAGGAGTTCTTTTATCGGCGCCCGGACCTGATGACCTCCGGACGTACCCTGATGGGTGCGAAACCTCCAAGGGGCCAGGAGCTGGATGACCACTATTTCGGGTCGATACCCGACAGGGTGCTTTCGTTCATGCTTGAAGCGGAAACAGAGCTGTACAAGCTGGGTATTCCGGTCAAGACAAGACACAATGAGGTTGCACCGGGTCAGTTTGAAATAGCGCCGATGTTTGAAAACTGCAACATTGCGGCCGACCATCAGCAGCTTACCATGATCGTTCTCAAAAAAATTGCCAAGAATTACGGTTTTGAGTGCCTGCTGCACGAAAAACCATTCGACGGACTGAACGGAAGCGGCAAGCACCTGAACTGGTCAATGAGCACCAAGGAAGGACTGAACCTGCTGGAACCGGGTGACAGTCCGCATGAAAACATGCAGTTCCTCTTCTTCTTTTCAGCGGTTCTTCGTGCGGTGTACAAACATCAGGATCTTCTGAGGGTCTCGATCGCACACGCCGGCAATGACCACAGGCTGGGTGCAAACGAAGCCCCGCCCGCCATTATCTCGGCATATGTAGGAGAGCAGCTTGAGGATATTATCAATCAGCTGTTGAACGGCGGCCTCAAAAAGTCGATGAAGAGCGGCCTGATGGGACTCGGAACCCCTGTTCTCCCCACGCTTCCGAAGCATGCAGGCGACCGTAACCGGACTTCACCCTTTGCGTTCACCGGAAATAAGTTTGAGTTCCGCGCGGTAGGATCCAGCCAATCCGTTTCATTCCCGATTGTTGTTCTCAACACGATTGTTGCTGAAGCAATAGATGAGCTTTGCGAGAGTCTTGAGAAGAAAATGAAGAAGAAGAAACTGGAAATGTCTCTGAAAGAAGTTCTGGTAGAATCTCTGAAGGAAACACATGACATTGTTTTTAACGGAGACGGGTACTCAGACGACTGGCAAAAAGAGGCCAAGAAGCGGGGTCTGCTGAACCTCAAAACTACAGCTGACGCCCTTCCCACTCTCACCAGCAAGAAAAATGTGAAGCTCTTTGAGAAATACAAAGTGCTGAATGACAGGGAGGTACACTCGCGCCTCGAAATTTGGGCGGAGCAGTATGTAACCAACCTGACAATTGAGGTGGATACAACGGAAGCGATGGCCAGAACCATGGTGTTTCCGGCAGCTGTCAGGTATCTGAATGAACTGGCTGCAGCGGTTAAAGAGACAAAATCGCTGAAAATGAAAAACAGCGGATCTGAGAAAATGCTGAAAACCGTTAACTCTGCCCTCAATGATCTTAGCGACGCGCTGGACAACCTGAAGAAAACCCAGGAAAAACTGAAAGGCGGAGACATCATTGATCAGTGCAAGGAGTATCGTGACTACGTGATACCTGCAATGACAAAAGTGAGGGATGCAGTTGATTTCCTTGAAAGATATACGGCGGATGATTACTGGCCGCTGCCCATCTATCGGGAAATGCTGTTCGTCAAGTAGCCGTCAACGGTATACAATGCAACGCATAATTTAAAGGTCTTCCGCTTCATGGCGGGAGGCCTTTTTTTATTGTCTTCAGGCAACTCATATTTGATTCTGACCGGCATACTCCCTTACTTCCTGTTTCAGAAAAAATAGAGTGACAGATCATTGAATATTCTTGCAGTAGAACCTTTTTACAGCGGTTCGCATAAAGCCTTTCTGACGGGTTTAAAGGAGCATTCGCGCCATACCATAATTCCGATCAACCTTGACTACAAGAGGTGGAAGTGGAGAATGCATGGCGATTCTGTGAAACTGGCTGAGATGACAAGTCATGTCAGTGAACCTGTTGACCTGCTGCTAATCAGCAGTATGACCAATCTGCCCGCTTTTTTGGCGCTTACCAATCCCCGTTTTGCTCACACACCGAAGGCTATGGTGATGCATGAAAACCAGTTAACGCAGCCGCTGCCTGAAGGAGAGGAGAGAGACCTCACATACTGTTATATCAACTATCTGAGCATGCTTACGGCCGACAAGCTGCTCTTCTCTTCAGAGTTCCACATGAAGGATCTTCTGGAGGCACTCCCCGTATTTTTGGAAAATTTTCCGAATGATAAATCCTACAACACCATCGATAAGATCCGTGCAAAAAGCATGGTCATGTATCCGGGCCTTGACCTGAGCGTGTTCGATGAGCAACCCGATACCCGTGCACAAAACAAACGCCCCGTTATTGTTTGGAATCAGCGGTGGCAGTTCGACCGGAACCCGGCCATGTTTTTTAAAGTACTGAACCGGTTAAATGATATTGACCTTGAATTCGATCTCATTCTGGCAGGTGATTCACAGCACCAGAAACCGGAGGAGTTTGAAAAAGCGTGGAAGAGGTTTGGAGATCAAATCACACATTTCGGGTATGTGGACAATGTTGAAAGCTACAGTAAATTGCTTCATTCAGGGGATATTGTTGTCTCAACCGCCACCTACGAATTCTTCTGCGTTGCTATCATGGAAGCTGTTTATTGCGGCTGTCATCCCCTCGTACCCAACAGGCTGCACTATCCGGAATTGATTCCAAAAAGCCTGCATAAGCCCCTTCTTCACGCTCCCGTTCTTTATGACACCGAAGATGATCTGTTTCGAATCATGAAAGATCTTTTGACGGGCAAGTCGAAACCACTGCCAAAGTCGTCGCTTCAAAATATCAACAAGCACCTTGACAGGAGCCGCATGATTGACCGGTACGATGACCTTTTTGATGAACTTCAGAAAGAGGAAAGTGTAGCGGCTTTTTGACTGATTGACTCACCCCTGTACACTTCTCTGCTTTCCGCCGGCTGGCGAATCGCAAAGAGGGGGAACTTCGCAATCGGATAACGGCAAGATCCTAAGGTCTTTGGGAAATTTGGGTTAGGAGTTCCCCCATATGCCTGCAGAGAGGGGACATGAACGAGTCCTAAAAAGGCGCCTCGTCATCACCTTCGCCGGGATTGAATGGCGGGAGGGGAGGTGCGGAACCGGATTCATCGAGATAGCCGTCCTGCCCGGGATTGTTCATCGGGTCTGTTTCGACGCGTGAAAGTTTTTCGAATCGTGCGTACTGTTTCACAAAGTACATTCGGGTGTTGCCCACGGGTCCGTTACGCTGTTTCCCAATAATCAATTCCGCAAGGCCGTTCGTGGATTCGCCCTCCGCTGTTGTGGTAATGCCGTAGTACTCCGGACGATAGAGGAAGCAGACCACATCGGCATCCTGCTCAATCGATCCGGATTCACGCAGGTCGCTCAGCTGAGGTCGCTTATCGCCGCCACGCTGCTCAACCTGTCGGCTAAGCTGTGAAAGCGCAATCACCGGTACATTCAGTTCTTTGGCCAGTGCCTTGAGGCCCCTCGAGATGGTGGCGATTTCCTGTTCACGATTTCCGAAATCCTTTGAACTGGCAGTCATCAGCTGCAGATAATCAACTACAATCAGACCGATGTTGTGCTCACTTTTCAGGCGTCTGCATTTGGTGCGCATCTCCATTACGCTCAGGCTGGGCGTATCGTCAATGAAAATGTTTGCTGTAAAAAGACGGCTTGCAGCGTCAATCAGCCGCTTAAAATCCTCATCTTTCAGCCGGCCGGTCCTGGCAGATTGTGCATCAATGCGCGCCTCCATGGTAAGGAACCGCTGAACGAGCTGCTGGGCCGACATTTCAAGGCTGAAAATGGCCACATTGGTCTGCATGTTTTCGTCCGGATGAAGTGCCGCATTGCGTGCAGCCGTAAGCGTAAATGCTGTTTTACCCATTGAGGGACGTGCAGCAATAATGATCAGGTCGCCAGGCTGCCACCCGGAGGTGTAGTCGTCTACATCGAGACCGGCGGGGACGCCTGTAACACCGGATGGTTTTCCCCTGAGATCTTCCAGATAGGCCAGGGTGTCTTTCAGTACATCCCCGATCTTGGTGGCGTTTGCGCGCGACTTGGTATTGGAAATATCGAAAATTCGCTGTTCCGCATGATCCAGCACGTCAAATGCCTCTGTGGTGGTGTCGTAGGCGTCTTTAATGATGTCGTTGCAGTTCAGGATCAGATTCCGCTTGATCGCTTTCTCTGCGATAATCTGAGCGTGGTACTCAATGCTGGCTGCTGAGCTGACCGAACGAGTGAGATCTGCCAGGTAACCTCCGCCGCCTACCGCATCAAGCAGGTTTTTATCGCGAAGCTCGTTTTCAACGGTAATCAGATCCAGGGGATTGTCGCGCTCGTACAGATCATAGAGCGTCTCAAAAATATGGCGATGGGCCGGCTTGTAGAAATCTTCAGATTTCAGCATCTGAAGGGCGATTGTAGCCGCTTCATGCTCGATAAGCATGGAACCCAGAACGGCCTCTTCAATTTCAACCGCCTGGGGAGGCACACGGCCGCCGTCGTGCGGAGACTGACCTGCAGATTGTCGCTGAGAATTGGAACCGTTTTGACCTGGCATGCTTTACTTCAGTAAGTCATTCAAAATATAGCTAGTCAGCAGTTTTATGAGCATTCATGAGGCCTTAAGTTGCAACATGAAGGGGTATAAAAGCAGTACTGATTCGGATCTCTAAAGTAATAAATGTGTGCCGATTTTCGGAGTACGAAATTGTGAAATTTTCCGTGCATCAGAGCTTTCAGACAGAACTCAGTACAACCAGCCTGGAAGAGTTTGTCAGTTGAAATGATTGACTGCGTTCCGGGTTCATGGAAAGGATGCGTGAATTTGTGGATGATCGGCTGCCGGTGAATAAGCCCAGGGCTATTTCATTGTGTGCGCCTGCAGTCTGCTGAATCTCTGAAAAAGTGGTTGTGGCGTCTTTCATACCGTAATCTTCGGGGTTTCTGAATATAATTTCAGCTCCTCCGGCTGTAAATAGTTCACTGTATACTGTATTCAATTCACGTCGCATGGCTATGGTTGCCAGAAGGTTACTCAGTATCAGCGGACCTACAATCATTTCAGCCCTGAATTTTCGGATCAGAATTTCATTGTTGGGGTCAACAAGCTCCAGGATCATACGCGGACGCCGTTCTGCCTTTTCAAGGATCTCTTCAAGAAGGGTGTACCCAACAATGGTTCTTGCATCGGCTTCTTCATCTGCAGAGAGTTTATCACTGCTAACAAGAAGAATATTATCAAATTTTTCAGGCTGCAGGTTTCTGAGCTCCATTTCACGAATATAATCGGCTTTTACCTGTTTGCAACTCACTTTGTCTGAACCTGCTTCAACCAGAGCAATTTCCCGCTCCCTTTCTTCTACCGGCCGAACAGAGGCAATGGTTATGTTGAATGCCTCCTCTTTGTACGTGCCGAGTTCTTTTACCAAAGCTGGCAGATGATGGTTCCAGCCCAGAATGAGCAGGTTGGTTTCCCTGCCGGTATCCCCGGGCTCAGGTGATGAAATAGTATCTTCAGTTCGGACCCGGATGCTCGATTCACTTGAAGGTGTGGCCTTATATGTCCATTCCGATTCGTCCAGATTTTTGGAAAGTAAAATAAGTCTGTCGTTATCTTGTATCACAAAATCAGCCGAAGGGTTTAAAATCGGTTCATATGTGCCATTCTGCGGACGCACTACTCCAAGCAGGATGGATTTTGTGAAATGACGGCTTACTTCCTGAAAGGGTTTGTTGGCCGTCTCATCAAATTCACGGGCGTATAAATTATTGTTTGCACTGTGCGATAAGAGTTCGTTATAAATGACAGACAGGCCGTAATGTCTGATGTTCTGTGCAATCAGCCTGCTGATGATTGTGTCGCTGGATATGATTTCCATAGGCCCCGAGTAGGCCCGTTTCGCAGCACTCAGTTTATTTTCATTCTGCAGTTCAGCGACCACATAGGGCATATGCATTGCTTGCCCGCTTTCAACTTCAGCATTGATGGAGAGCAGGGTCTTTATGGTCTCTACATCGGGTGTAATCAGTTCTCTGTCTTCATAGGATTGGCTGGGTATGATGATGGCTGCAGCATTGGCACAATCCACCCGCTTAAGGTGCTCCCTGTCGATGGCCTCCCCGGAACGCAGAATAATCTGGCTGGCCTGCCGTCCGATTAGTTCATGATCTCTGAGGTCCTGATGACGTTCGGGAGTTACGTCGTCGGATAGTATAATAAGTTTCAATGAGCGGGCACCGTGCCGTTTCAGAAACTTTTTAACCCTTGCTGCAGAGTGATGCAATTCGGCGGCGATATGAATGGAACGGTTTGTCCACCCAAGGATAACCACGTGTCTCGATGCGGTGACACGGGTGAGTCCTTGTTCCAGGCTTCTGATTTTTCGGTTGAGCCAGGTTGCGATAATAGCTATAAGCGAGCCGACAAAAACAACGTTGCCTGCGATGGTGAGGAACGTGGAAACGACCCGTCGCCAGATGCCTTCATCATCCCCCAGGTAGCCGGTGTCTGATAGCCTCAGAAAAGCCCACCAAAGGCTGTCTTCGAAGGTTACCGCATCATCTGAAGGGAGTACCAGAAGTGCGCCAAGGATGGAGATGAGCCCAAGCAATGCAGCGATGAACAGTAGCTGTACATGTGTACCCTTTACAAATTGCCTTTCCAGGAAAAAATTGAATCGCTCTTTGAGACGGAGGTACGGTTTCATTTGTTAGCCATTGAATTTCTGGATATCCGGTTAAACAGGCACACAATTCGAATATAATGATAATCAGACACTGAATGGGTTTTCAGTCTGTTTAATGAGTTTATGGAGATGAGTCGAATCGATCTTCGAGAATGGAATCGGTTATCTGGTGATTGCGCGCCCTCAGCGCATGGGGGCGTTCCCGTGTCACTCGCGATGCAGGAAAGATCAGTGCTGCCAATATTCAACACCTACGGTGTTGGGAAGAAACATTATGAATATTTCAAATTGGCCCAATCCTTCTGAGATCAGATAGATTATATCTCCAGGGGATATCTTCATGGTTCATAGTTCATGGTTCATGCTGCAGGACTCAGCCGCAAGCTGCAGGGTCAATTGAAGACGACACTCATGATTCCAAAAACTTCTCACATCATTCATCGCTCATCGTTTTTCGTCCATCAACAACTGAATAAATAACCTGAGATTTACATAAAAGAAAAGGAGCCTCCGGTCAAAGAGACTCCTTTTTGATTTAGCAATCTATAGAGCAGACACGGGAGTATCTGCCTATGTGTGTGTAAGAGCAATCAGACAGACGGGCTTCACACAGTGCACCGTCTGCTGCAGACTGACATGCAGACCGTTAATCCATAATTTTTCTGAGGAAAGCCGGCTGCTCGGTATCCCGCTTATCGATTCTTTCAGGGCGGTTATTAAGCACAGAGTCATCATTGCTTGCTTTTCTGCGCTCCTGATGTATCGATTCGCTGAAATCATCATCGGCCTGTACTTCCTCTTCAGTCCGCATGTATTTCAGGTCGCGGCGATGGATAGCCGGTGAATCCAGGTTTTTGAGATTTTTTTCACCCTTATAGAACGGTCCGTCACTTACGCTGTGACGTCTCGCAATTTCACTTGCGCGCGGCAGTTCCGTACTTTTGGGTTTGCTTGTTGGCTTATTGATCCGGTTTGGAGCAACTTTTGCCTGGTTTTGATCCTTGCTCAGCTCAAAACCGGTGGCAATCACCGTTACGCGGAGTTCCTCATCAAACGACTCATCCAGCACCGTACCCAGGATGATCTCGGCATCGTCACCTGCTTCCTGCTGAATAATGCTGGTAGCCGTGGTGGTTTCACGCATACCCAGATTGGAGCCCGCTGATATGTTCACCAGTACGTTACGGGCACCGCGGATGCTCACACCGTCGAGCAGGGGGGAGTTGATCGCCTCCCGGGCAGCGATTTCCGCACGGTCCGGCCCGTTTGCAGTAGCCGATCCCATAATTGCGGCCCCTCCGTCCATCATGGTCGTTCGCACATCGGCGAAGTCAAGGTTGATGAGGCCCGGCATCAGGATCAGGTCGGAGATACCTCGAGTGGCATTGTAAAGTACTTCATTTGCCTGCTCGAAAGCCTCCATCAGGGAGGTATTTTCATCCGCGATATCGAGAAGCCTCTCATTTGGAATCACGATTACGGTATCACAGTTTTTCTTCAGCTCGGTGATGCCTTCCAATGCATATTTCATGCGTACTTTGCCCTCGCAGTGGAATGGAGTGGTAACGATGCCCACCGTAAGGATGCCTTTGCGTTTGGCAATACCTGCAACAACGGGAGCGCCGCCGGTGCCTGTACCGCCGCCCATTCCGGCTGTAATAAATATCATATCTGCCGAATCAACCGCTTCATCCAGGTCGTGCCGGTTCTCCTCCACGGCTTCCCTGCCTATCTCCGGGCGTGCGCCCGCACCAAGGCCCGATGTGAGGTTAGAGCCCACCTGTACGGTGATATCGGCCATATTGTTTTTAAGGGCCTGTGCGTCTGTATTGAGAGCGATATACTCAACACTGTCGAGGCCTTTCCTAATCATGTTGTTAACGGCATTTCCGCCGCCGCCTCCAACACCGATCACTTTTATTTTCGCATTATCCTGACCTTTTTCGTCAAAGCTAAAGCGTGTATTTGCGTAGTCCATAATATTACCTGTTTTGATTGCTAATAGTTATTGTCTGCAGATTGCTGTGTTTGTTATTGATATATTTTCCGGAGAAAATCATTGCTAAAGTTCCTTGAACCAGCTTTTCATCCGGTCGGTGATGTTATTCATCACCTTCTCCACACCCGAGCCTTTCGATGAGGATGGAACCATAGCCTGGCTTTCCATACCACCCGTCTTCAGCGCGTGAAGAACCAAACCGACACTGGTTGCGTACATGGGGTTATTCACTTCTTCGGTGAGTCCGCCCGCCAGGCCCAGCGGTTTGCCGATCTTGGCATCCATGCCGAGTACTTCATTGGCCAGGGGACAGATGTTTCTGATCAGGGATCCGCCACCCGTCAGAACGATACCGGCACTGAGTGAATCCGCATAGCCGCTGCGTTTCACCTCGATGGCAATAATTTCAAGGATCTCTTCCATGCGGGCCTGAATTATCTTTGCCAGTATGCTCTTGGTAATCTCTTTGGGGGGTCTGCCCGCAATTCCGGGAATGGTGATCGACTCGTCTTCCTCTATCATATCGACGAAGCATTCACCATGCTGCTGTTTCAGTTTTTCGGCTTGGTCGTCGAGCACGCTGAGCCCCATCCGTATATCATCGGTCACTTTTTTTCCGGCTATGGCGATCACGGCTGTGTGACGGATGGTGTTGTCCTGAAAAACAGCCAGGTCTGTTGTGCCGCCGCCGATATCGACGAGTACCACGCCGGCCTCCTTCTCTTCATCGTCGAGAACGGCGTAGGAGCTTGCCAGCGGTTCCAGGATAATATCTGCAACCTGGAAACCGGCCCTTTCCACGCACCGATAGAGATTCTTGGCGGCGGATACCAGTCCGGTAATGATATGCACCTCGGCTTCCATTCTCATACCGCTCATGCCAACGGGGTCGCTGATGCCGTCCTGTCCGTCCACCACAAATTCCTGCGGAATGACGTGAAGAATCTGCTGGTCGGGCGGCAGCATGATGCGCTGGCAGTCTTCCAGAAGACGTTCCACATCCTGAACCGTAATCTCTTTATCCCGGTTGTTGATGGTGATCACACCCTTGCTTCGGATGCTTCGAATATGGTCGCCCGCAATCCCCACATTGACGGAGTTCACCTCTATGCCGGAGGCAAGCTGTGCCTGCTCAACGGCCGTTTTAATGGCATTCACCGTTTTATCGATATTTACAACAACCCCTCGGTTCAGGCCTTCACTGGCTGCCTTGCCAACGCCCAGAATATGGATGCGGTCGCGGTCATCAATCGATGCGACTACGGCACAAACTTTTGTCGTACCGATATCGAGCCCAACTACGATGCGTTCATTTTCATTTTCCATTTCCATAGTACCACCTTCTGCTAATATTGATTGCTAAATATCAATGTTTGTTTACGATTGCTGTGTAACAATTTGGTTGCGGAACCGCAGGTCAATCAGTCTGAAACTGTCGATTCCTTCATGTGTAATGACGTCTGTATAAAAGAGCTCCCAGTGTGCCAGGCGCTCAGAAAATTGTTCGTGTCCAAATACAAGTTTCACCCCGTTTTCATGGCTCAGCGCAACAACGCCTTCATTCTCATTCCAGGCCAGTTCGCTCAGGGTTGACCAGTTTACCGTACTTTTTTTCGCTTCAGTCAGAAATGACTCCATCTCATTCCATGCTTTACCGCTCAGTGAGTCGCCGGGGGTGGATGTGCGAAAACCGTATACCAGTGGAACGTCTTTTGCCTTGCCCGGAACAACGGGCAGCAAAATTCCATCTTCCGATACATACATCCTCTCGGAGCCGTCCACAATAAGGCCCATGGGCTCATATTCATTGATAATAAAGGTGAGCCTGCCCCTGAAATTCATGCTTACACTGATTTCATTTACGTAGGGGAGAGGCCGGATGGTGTCAAACAAAATTGTATAGTCTACACTGTCGGCGAGTTCGTTCACCGGTGAAACCGGCTCGATGGCATCAGCAAGGTCTTCGGAATCCGTGTAGTAGTTGCCGCTGAAATCAACTGCATGGATCCGGGTATTCTGTTCCAGGTAGAAGCCCGCAATTACCGCAAGGCCCGCAATAAAGCACACCGCAGCCAACCAGCTCATCAGGTTGAGCGGCAGGGATCGTTGTTTAGCACTATGTGATTTTTTTGCGGTCACGATGTACTTTCTTTCATCTGTTTTACAAATTCTTCACCGTACGTATAGATATCGCCGGCACCCATGGTTATCACGATATCACCTTCTTTTACAATCTCTTTCAGTTTCGTCGGGAGTCCGGTTTTATCCTGTACATAATGAACATCCCTATGGCCGTAGGTTTTGGCCGTATCGGCAATCAGCTTTCCGTTTACGCCTTCGATGGGTTTCTCCCTGGAGGGATACACATCCGTAACAACAAGAACCTCGGCATCAAAGAAAGAGAGCCCGAACTCCTGGTACATCTGCTGCGTGCGGGAGTAGAGGTGAGGCTGAAATACGGCTACAATTCTACGGTCTTTCCACCCGTCCCGGGCTGCTGCAATAGTGGCCTGAACTTCGGTGGGATGGTGGGCGTAGTCGTCAATTACCAATACTCCCCGGTCGTCCATTTTCTGCTGAAATCTTCTGAAAACTCCCCGAAAACGCTCCAGGCCGGACCTTATATCACTGAAATCCATTCCCAGTTCCAGTCCGATAGCAATGGCCGCCAGCGAATTTTTGATGTTGTGTTCACCGGGAGCTTTCAGCTCTACTTCTCCCAGAACGTTGTCTTCAAAAAGCACTGTAAACCGGCTGTTGAACCCGTCCTGTCGCACATTGATGGCGCGCACCTGTGCCTGCGGGGTAAATCCGTAACTGATGGTGCGTCGTTTGATTTCGGGCAGTATGCTGCGAACCGTGGGGTTGTCGAGGCAAACAATAACCACTCCGTAAAAGGGTACCTTATTGGCAAACTGGATGAATGCATTGCAGACATCTTCAAGATCCTTGTAAATATCGAGGTGCTCAGCTTCGATGTTGGTGATCACAGCCATTGAGGGAGATAGGCGCAGAAAGGTGCGGTCAAATTCATCCGCTTCTACAATAATGATGTCACCTTTGCCTACTACCGCGTTGGTTTTGTCAAAGCTGTGCACGCGTCCGCCAACGACAATGGTGGGATCGTAATTGCCGTCCTGAACAACGTGTCCTGCAAGAGTAGTGGTAGTGGTTTTGCCATGGGTGCCTGCAACCCCGATGCCGTACTTCATACGCATCAGTTCGGCAAGCATTTCGGAACGCTTGATGACGGGAATCTGCTTTTCAAGCGCGGCGCGGGTTTCCTCATTTTCGTCGGCTTTAACAGCGCTTGTGTAAACAACCACATCGGCACCTTCAATATGGGATGCATCATGCCCCCTGAAAATTTTGGCTCCCAGTTCTTCAAGCCGTGCGGTGGTCTCACTCAGGCTGCTGTCGGAACCCGTTACGCTGTATCCTCTTAAAAGCAGTATTTCCGCGATCCCGCTCATACCGATCCCGCCGATCCCTACCATGTGGATCTGTCGGGTGCGGCCAAATACGGGTTGTGTCTGAATTTTATTGCTCATTGCGTTTCCTTACCGGCTAGTGTGAAAATTTCTTTTGCTATGACCTTTGCCGCATCAGGCCTGGCCAGAGATTTCATGGCCTTCCTCATTTCTGTAAGTGCCTCGTCATCAAAGATTCTTTTTTTGATGACCTGACTCAGATTTTCTGACAAATTCTCCTCTCTGAGCTCTTCAGCGGCCCCGGCCTGTACCATGGCGCTTGCATTTTTTGCCTGATGATTTCCCGCTACATTGGGTGAGGGCACCAGTATAGCAGGCATCCCCAAAAGCATCAGTTCACTGCATGTGCTTGCGCCGGCGCGGGTCAGCACAAGATCGGCTGAACCGTAGGCAGCGGGCATATTATCAATGTAGGGCAGGAGCCTGAGGTTGGGATAATCTTTGTTCTCCAATTCACTGCTGAGTTCACTGTGGTATTTTTCGCCGCACTGCCAGATAATCTGCAAATCGAGGCAGTCGTGAAGCTCTTCAAGATTTTCTTTCATGGCACTGTTGATGGCCCGAGCACCACCGCTTCCTCCCAGGACAAGCAGCACTTTTTTGCTGCCTGAAAATCCAAACATTTCAAGCGACTCCTCTTTGCTGACGGCCGAGAGCCGTTTTCGAACGGGATTGCCTGAAAGAATTACTTTGTCACCCGGAAGATGCTCTTCAGCCTGTTCAAAAGCGGTAAAGATGGCTGCAGCGTGTTTGGCCAGCATTCTGTTCGTAACACCGGGGTAACTGTTCTGCTCCTGAAGCACAACCGGTATATTCATTTTGGATGCAACCCACCCAATCGGGCCTGATGCAAAACCGCCGCACGCCACTACCACATCCGGTGCAAACGAATTCAGTATCGAATAACTTTGAATCAGGCTTACCGAAAGCTTTACCGGGAAAAGAAGATTTTGAGGTGTCAGCCTTCTGTGAAAAGCACTGATCCAGATGCTTCTGATCTCGTAACCCGCTTTTGGAACGGTTTGCCACTCCATGCGGTCGCGCGTTCCAACAAAAAGAATTTCTGCGGAGGGATGCATTTTCTTAACGGCATCCGCAATGGCGATAGCAGGGTATACATGACCACCCGTGCCACCGGCTGCCAGCAATACCCGAATGGGAGTGCCGGCAGCGGTGAGGGTGTCTGTAGATGATATGTCCATTGCAGCTGTTGTCATAGGTTACGGTCAGCCGTTATAAAATCTGTTTTGAATCTGGCGGTTGTACTTCGAAATGTTGAGCAGAATGCCAACCATTACGCCGGCAAAAAGCATGCTGGTGCCTCCATAGGAGATAAAGGGCATCGGGAGGCCTGTTACTGGAAAAAGTCCTGTCGCAACGGCTGCATTCACAAATCCATACAGTGTAATCATGAGGGTGGCGCCCAGGGCCATAAGGGTACCGAGCGCATCCGGAGCCTGACGCGCAATAAACGCGACGCCGCGTATGAGGATCACCACAAAAATGATCATCAGGCCAAACGATCCGATCATGCCGTACTCTTCCGCGATGATGGCAAAAATAAAGTCGTTATAGGGTGCGGGCAGAAAATCACGCTGCGTACTCTTCCCGATTCCAACCCCCATCAGCTGTCCGCGGGCAATGGCGATGTGCGCCTGCTGGGCCTGATAGCCTTCAGCCGACTCGAGTTCAGTGCTGTTGATCTCGGTGATTTGGGAGACATACTGCGTAATGCGGCTCTGACGCTCCGGTGAACTCATAATCAGGGAGGATGCCCCGATAACGCCGATCAAAGCCAACCCGGCAATTTGTATTGTGCTTATTCGACCCACAAACATCATAAAAATACAGATTCCCATCAGAAGTGCTGCACTGCTCAGATCTTCCAGACCGATGAGCAGACAGGTGGCGCCTACCCAGATCAGTATGGGAAGAAATGCGCGCTTGAAATCCTTGATGTAACCCTGCTTCTCGTGCAGAAGAACGGCTACATGTATGATCAGTGCCACGGCTGCAAAAGAGGACGGTTGAAAGGAAAAGCCACCAATCGACAGTGCCCGCCTAGCTCCAAAAACAAGATCACCGTATATCATAACCGCAAAAAGCAGAAGCCAGCTGAATATCACGGCGATACGGCTGAACCGTGCAAGAACGGTGTAGCTCATTTTCGATACCAGTATCATGGCGATAAACGCAATTGCAAGCTTCACCATGTGACCTGCTACCAGTGCACCAGCTGTGGTTCCGTGCATCTGCGCGAAGTACGCAATCGATGAGTAGACCGCCATGGCACCGAACATCATCAGCACAAAAACGCATACCAGGATTACGCGGTCGCTGCCCTGCACGGGAGTATCCAGCTCTTCCTTCGTCGTGCCGAAGATGGACCCTACTTTGCTATTTGGTGTGGTATAGTGCAAGTTTAGTTGTTAGTTGTCAGTGGTTGGTTGTCTGTTGTCTGGCGTCTCAAATCTGTCTTTCGCCTTTTCACTTATAATTCAAGTACGGCTTCCTTAAACACGTCTCCGCGGTGTTCATAATTTTCAAACATGTCGAATGACGCACATGCAGGGCTCAGAAGCACGATTTCGCCCCGTTTTGCGCTTTTACGTGCCAGCTTAACCGCTTCTTTCATGCTGTCTGCCTCTACCAGGTTGGGCACCGCCTGGCCAAGCTGTGACCGGATAGCCTCTCTGGCCTCACCGATAGAGATAATGGTGTGGACCTTTTCGCGGACCTGTGATTCCAGTTCTTTATAATTATTGCCTTTATCGCGGCCGCCCAAAATCAGTGTCATCGGTTCGTGAAAGCTGTCGAGCGCATACCAGGCCGCATTGATATTGGTTGCCTTGCTGTCATTGATGTAGCGTACACCGTCGAGTGTTCGAACGGCTTCCAGCCTGTGGGCAACGCCTTCAAAGCTCATCAGGCTTTCACGGATATATTCATTGCTGATTTCAGATGCGCGTGCCGCCAGCGCAGTAGCCATGCTGTTGTATAAATTGTGTTTTCCGGGAAGTGCTAGATCCTGTATCTGCATGAGGTTATCCGTCTGATTGTTGATTTTAAGTATCAGGTGTCCGTCTTTAATCCAGGCACCGGCCGGCAGTTCTGATATCGCAGAAAATCCAAGCATTTTGGGCGCGTTATCCCGCTCTGAAAGTTGTCGGGCGAATTTTCTGAGTACCGGGTCGTCGTGATTGTAGATGAACCAGTTTTTTCTGGTTTGGTTTTTTGTAATGGAAAATTTGGAGGCCGCGTAGAGGTCAAATGATTTCTGGTACCGGTCCAGGTGATCCGGAGTGATATTCAAAATCATGCTCACATCCGGATGAAATGTATCGATGTGGTCGAGCTGAAAACTGCTCACCTCAAGCAGTGCATACCGGTCGGGAGACGTCTTTTCAACTTCTTCCGAGAATGCGCGGCCAATATTGCCGGCAAGTACATAGTCAAGCCCGGCTGTTTTCCAGGTGTGTGCCATCCAGCTGGTAACGGATGTTTTTCCGTTGGTTCCGGTAACGGCCACAATCGGGGAACGGTTAAACCAGCTTGCAACCTCAATTTCAGAAAAAATATCCCTGTTCTTTTCGCGATAGCTATTGGCTATGGGAGACTGGGAGGGGACGCCGGGACTCAGTACCAGAAATTCACCCTGCATCGCTTTCTCACTGTGAACTCCCGATTCGAAGGGGATGTTCTCACGTTCAAGCCGTTCAATTACGGAGTGATCAATGTCGGCGTAATCGGTCAGAAAGGGTTCAGCACCATGGTTCTTTAGCAAAATGGACACGGCCACACCGCTTCTGGCAGCTCCGGCAATAACGATATGTTTTCCAGCTACATCCATCATCGCAGTTTGAGGGTTAAGAGGCTGATGATTCCAAGCAGAATGGCAACGATCCAGAACCGTACAACGATTTTGGATTCGGGCCAACCCTGTTTCTCAAAATGATGGTGGATGGGCGTCATAAGAAAGATGCGCCTGCCAATGCCTGTTTTGGTTCTGGTATATCTGAACCAGGTTGTCTGTATGATGACCGACAGTGTCTCGACCATAAAAATTCCGCAAATAATGGGCAGCAGAAGCTCTTTGTGGATCATGAGCGCCAATGCACCCAGTGCGCCTCCCAGGGCCAATGAACCCGTATCGCCCATAAAAACGGACGCGGGATGGGAGTTATACCATAGAAAACCGAGGCAACCGCCTACCATGGAGGCGGCAAAAATAGTGAGCTCGCCGGAGCCGGGCAGATACATGATATTCAGAAACCCGGAAAAGTCAACGCGGCCGGATACGTAGGCAAAAATTCCAAGAATAAGGCCTGCTATGGCAGATGTTCCGGATAACAGTCCGTCAAGTCCGTCCGTAAGATTAGCCGAGTTACTTACTGCAGTGATAATAAAAATGACAAGGGGGATATAGATCAGCCATCCGATCGATTCGCCCAGAAAGGCGTAGTCGATATTTACATTTTTCAGAAAGGGAACCGTCGATAACGTGTTAAACTCCTGAAAATCAGGCCAGAAGTAGAGCGTTGCACCAAGCACAAGTCCTACAAAGACCTGTCCGCCAATTTTCAGCCACCCGTGAAGGCCGGATTTATCCCGTTTTACTACTTTAATATAGTCATCTACAAAACCCACGATACCCAGAATTAGCGTTACGAAAACGATCATCCACGTATAGATGCTGTAAAGATTCATCCAGAGAAGGGCGGGTATCACAATGGCGAGGATGATGATCACTCCGCCCATTGTGGGAGTATTCGCTTTGCTGAGATGGGTATCCAGGCCGATATCTTCCCGAATCACCTCACCAAGCTGCATTCTTTTAAGCCAGTTGATGATATTCTTGCCGATAATGAGGCTGATAATCAGGGCCGTGGCGGCGGCAAAGGCCGTACGGGTGGTAATAAAATCGACGGCCCCGAACCCGGGCAGGTCGTACATCTCGTCAAGCCAGTTCATCAGATGATACAGCATCAATATACCTCGCTGTTTTTAATCTGACCCCGTTTCCAGGAGAGTGCAGTGCTTGCTTCTTCCCGGTCATCAAAATGAACGCGGTTTCCGTTGATCTCCTGGTAGGTTTCATGGCCTTTGCCCGCAATCAGGATAATGTCATTGCCGTCCGAATCGGATATCACCGTGTGAATGGCGTCTTTCCGTGATGTTACGGTGTTGTAGCTATATCCGTCCGAGAAGCCGGTAACAACCTCATGTATAATGGCATCGGGATCCTCTGATCTGGGGTTATCCGAAGTAACCGTAACGTGGTCTGCATATTTTTCGGCAACGGCGGCCATTTTGGGACGCTTGGTCCGGTCGCGGTCGCCGCCGCAGCCAAAGATTACGGTAAGTTGCTGGTCTGAACTTTTAAGTCCTGCCAGTGTGGAAGCCACATTTTCGAGTGCATCGGGAGTATGTGCATAATCCACAAAGATGATGGGCAGGTCGGGATCATCGCCATTTATGGAAACTCTCTCCATTCTGCCTTCGGCACCCTTGCATTTGCTCAGCTGTTCGGCGACGGTTCTGCCGTCAAATCCCAGTGAGGTGCAGATAATGAGCGCCTGTACAATATTTGACGCATTAAACTGGCCGACCAGGGGAGAGTGGATCTTAACGCCTTCAACGCCGACAATGGTCACTTCTGCCGATGCTTCCTCGACAATTGCATTGATCAGCGCACTTCCCCTCAGAGAGATGTCCAGCACCTTGGCCTGCGTATCATCAACCATAAAACCCGCATATCGGTCGTCTGCGTTGATAACCGCCCAGCTGGTATCGCTCAGATTATCAAAAAGTATTTTTTTTGTAGCCGCATACTCTTCCATGGAAGAGTGGTAATCGAGGTGATCGTGCGAAAGATTTGTAAAGGCAGCCACTTCAAAGTCTATGCCGATAACGCGTCCCTGGTGAAGTGCATGGGAGGATACTTCCATAACCAGGTAGGTGCAGCCGGCTTTCACCATTTTATTCATATCGTCGGCTAGCTCAATGGGATCCGCCGTGGTAAGCCGGCTCTCCATCTCTTCGTCATTGATTCGTTTGGATACGGTGCCCAGCAGCGCAGCCGGTTGATTCAGATAGCGCAGTGCTTGCCACACGAGCGTTGCAACGGTAGTTTTCCCGTTAGTTCCCGTAATTCCAATGATTCTGAGTTTTTTAGCGGGATCACCGGCCATTTTCTGAGCCAGCGGCGACAGAAGATTTCGGGTGTTTTGAACTACAATCACCGCTACATTCTCCTTCTGCACATCAAATTCCTCTTCAGTGATCAGAACGGAGGCTCCCCGCTCCAGCGCATCCTCCAGGTAGGAGTGGCCGTCGACCTGAAGACCGCGAATTGCAATAAAAATATCGCCCTGCTTCACACTGCGCGAATCATTTCGCAGATTCCCAAGGGTTTCAGGGGCACGGCCCTGAACCGACATGGGGTTGCAGAATGATATGAGTTCGCTATAGGTCATCTTACTGATTAATTCGATGCAATGGTTGCGGCTTCCGTCATTGGCTTTGCCAGCCCCCTTACGGTTACAGTTCGCCCCTGCCGCATAAGATCGCCTTCCCGGGGAAACTGTGAGTAAATGGTTCCTGAACCTATTGTTTCAATATCGAGCCCGGAACTCAGCAGGAGGGTTGTAGCCTGCCTCATGTTCATGCCTCTCAGGTTGGGAATCATGGCATACCCGTCCGGTATGGAATCCGGGGCTACTTCTCCCAACTTCAGATTCAACAATGTGTTTCCGTCAATTTTTTCACCGGCGGCGGGCGATTGTTCCACAACATAGGATCCGCTGCCCGATACCCTTGCCGGTATACCGGAATCCCGAAGCAACTCTTTTGCATGGTCAGCCTGCAGCCAGGTGATATTGGGAACAACGGTTTGCTCACGGTTCAGTGTTATCCGGTTGCCGGGCAACCTTCTGTAAAGTCTGTTATCGAGACCCGCAATACGCGTAGAAATCTCACGGAAAATGGATCCTGCTGTAAACCCTCCGTAAATGCTGGTTCTGGGTTCGTCCAGAATCACCAGGATAACGTAGGCCGGATCCTCTGCCGGGAAAAATCCTGCAAAAGAGGCCCTGTATTTTGCCTGGTAGCGGCCGTCGATCAGTTTCTGTGCCGTCCCGGTTTTGCCTGCGATATCCAGACCCTGTACGGAGGCCCATTCTGCGGTTCCGGAGTCGCTGACCACCTCGCGGAACACGGGCAGCAGTTTTTCTATGGTCTCTTTTTTGGCAATTGTGCGGACAGGATCAGGTTTCGTCTGCCTGACTATATTTCCGTACTCATCTGTGATTTTATCAACAATATAAGGCCGCATCATTATACCTTCATTTGCAAAAGCGGCATAGGCCTGTGCAAGCTGCATGGGGGTTACCTGTACCTCATAACCGATCGACATCCAGGGAAGCGTAACACCGCTCCATTCGAACGGACGCTGGAGTTTTCCTCCCGGTTCGTTGGGAAGGTCGATATTGGTTGGCGTGCCGAAACCCATGTTCCTGGCATACTGATAAAACAGGTTCGGTTCCAGGCGCATTGCAAGCTCGGATGTAGCTATATTCGATGATTTGGCGATCACTCCGGTGAAGTCAAGGTTACCCAGCGGATCATGATCACGCATCATCTGCCCATTGATTATTTTACGTCCGTTTTCCGGCGTTTCGAAGATCTCATCGCTGTCAAATATGTCCTGCTCAACAGCTGCAACAGCGGTTACCAGCTTAAAGGTGGATCCGGGTTCAATCAGATCGGAAACGGCAAAATTTCTGCGGTTGATACTGGATTCACCGGCGGGAGAGTTGGGGTCGTAGGTGGGATAATTGGCCATCGCCTTGACAGCGCCTGTTTTTGGGTCCATCACGATTACGGAGCCGTAATTGGCCATATGCCGTTCAATCCCTGATTCCAGTTCTTCTTCGGCAATCGCCTGTATATACGCGTCCATGGTGGTATGGAGCGAATGCCCCTGCCTGGGCAGCTTGCGGGGTGCGCCAACATAGGCGAAAATACGGTTGCTGCGGTCTTTTCGTACCTGCTGAAGGCCGTTCTGGCCCTTCAGGATGTCGTTGTAGCTCGATTCAAGACCGGTCATCCCTTCAATATTGTGGTTTACGAAACCCAGGATATGGGCAGACAGCGATCCGAAGTTGTAGCTGCGCTTGTATTCCTCTTCCAGGATCACTCCCCGAACGCTCAGTTCGCGAAGGTCTTCATACGCACTTACCCCAACGCTTCGCTCGAGTACGATGTAGCGGTTGCCGGGTGTTGCCTGGCGGATTCGGTTGCTGTACCATGAAGCAGGGCGGCCGGTATGATCGCTGAGCACATCGGCAACCTGCTTCAGTTGATCGCGGGTTGTTCCGGGTGCATAGGGGTCGACAGCTACCTTATAAATAACCTGATTTGTTGCGAGGAGGGAGCCGTTTGCATCATAAATATTACCGCGCTGGGCGGGAATGGAGATGGTTTCGATAGCCTGGGAGCTCCAGAGTTCCTGCAGTTCATCCCCTTCGAGTACGTTAAGCCGTAAAATTTGCACAAGAATGGCAGTGGGGAGCAGCAGGAGAAGCCCCAGCATAAAAAACATACGCCCCATCATCACTGTGCGTTCGTTCATTCAAAATTTACGGTTTAAGGTGAATGATCTGGTCGGCGGGACCCGCGTTTACGAATCCCTTTTCCTGCGCTTTCTGGTAGATCTCTTTGGGACCTACCAGGCGGTCGTAAGCCAGACGCTGCTCGTTGTAGAGGCGCATGGCTTTGTTGTAATCGGCTTCGAGCTTCTGTACTTCCAGCAAGGTCTGCTGTGTACTGAAAACGTGACCGATATAGAGAATCCCGCAAACTCCGATCAAGAAGCTTGCGAGAATTACCTTCCAGGGGGTAAAAGCCGGAAGGGTCCTTTTCTTTTTAGGGGTATCCTGATGTATGCGTCTTCCATGCGTTGGGGAAGAGCCGCCTGTAATAGGTCCTTTTTGAAAAATGGTTTTTCGCTTGCGCTGTGCCGGCGTTCCGCCCGACAACACCCTGCGATTGGGTTTTACCTGTTTCTTTGTCTGTGGAGAGGTTACGAGCATTATGCTGTATCCTCCCCGGTTTTCTCCGCAACCCTCATTTTGGCGCTTCTGGCCGCCGGATTCCGCTCAATCTCTTCCTCGGAAGGCACAATGATGTGCCGGGTGATCATCCGTATGGGCGACAACGGGTTGCCGTAAAAGTCTTTTTCAACCTTACCCTCAAAATTTCCGCTTCTGAAGAAATTCTTCACCAGACGGTCTTCCAGGGAGTGGTAGGAGATCGCAACGATGCGTCCGCCGGGTCTGAGCAGTTCGAGCGAAGCTTTCAGTACCTGCTTCAGCACGTCCAGCTCTCTGTTCACCTCAATGCGAATGCCCTGAAATACGCGGGCTACCGATTTGATGGTATGCCGGCCGTAAACAACATTCTCAATGGCGTTTCGCAGCTCACCGGTGGTTTCAATGGGACGCTGCGCAATGATTTCGCGAGCAATTTCACGGCTCAGCCGTTCCTCACCGTAGTGAAAAATAACGTCGCGCAGTTTTTCGTACGGATAGTCGTTCACTACCTGATAGGCGGAAACGCCGCTCATATCGCTCATGCGCATATCGAGCGGACCATCGTGCTGAAAACTGAACCCGCGTTCGGGATCCCTGATCTGGTGGGTTGAAACGCCCAGATCGAGCAGGATGCCGTCAATCTTACCATGATGCTCAGCCGGAATAAGTGTTGAGAGATAACCGAAGTTTCCCGTTACCGGTACAAAACGATCATCATCGCCGATATTCAGGGCAGCCGCCTCATGGGCTTCGCTGTCCTGATCCACACCATATAATACGCCATTGCCGTCGAGGCGCAACAAAATTTCCTTGCTGTGTCCGCCGCCGCCAAGGGTGCCGTCTATATAAATACCGCTGGTGTCCGTAACCAGGTGATCGACTGACGCCTGGAGCAGAACGGGGATATGGGGATGATATGTGGTCATCTTAATCTCCTTCAGCATCTCCGTCACCCATTACCTGTTCCATAACATCCAGGTACGATTCAAAATCCTGTTCGTCATCCTGCATCGTGAGTTTTTCAGGAGCCCAGATCTCAATCAGCTCACCGCTGCCAATAAAAATGGCCGTCTCGGAGATACCCGACCACTCTTTCAGGTGGCCCGGCAGGGAGATGCGGTTTTGCTTGTCGAGGGTGATATCCTCGGCATAGCGTAATAAATTTCGTTTGATGAGCCGGCCTTTGCGGGAGAAGCTGTTCAGTTCGTCCAGGCGTTCCTCTACCTTTTCCCATTCATCCTGGGGATAGAGATGGAGACAGGAATCCTGGCCGCGGAGCAGGGTAAAACGCTCCTGGGCGTCGGCGCTGACAGCTTTACGCAACTTGGCCGGAAAAGCAACGCGGCCCTTGTTGTCTACGCTGTGTTCATATTCCCCTTTAAAACTTGGCACGGATTAGTTGATCCTGGTCTGTGATTGCTAAAACTTCCCGGGAGCTGTTGGTTCGTTGAATGGTCGGGAATCTTGCTAATTAATTCCCCACTACTCCCCACATCGTCCCACAAAGTAGGTTATTGTTCCCATATATGTCAAGAAAAAATGCAAGGAATGCAAATAAATTTTTAAATGCGATTTATTTATGTTGCATAAAAGTGTCTAAAAAGTGCTTTAAAGCCCTATTGAAGAGAATTTTTTGACAAAGTGGGTGAACGGTGGGGAGTAGTGGGAGGGAAAGGCTTGCGATGAGCGATGAGTGATGGACGATGGACGATGGGCGATGAGCGATACGTAGCCTGAAGCCTGCGGCATCAGGGTTTGTTGAAGATCCATCCCGGTTTGGTAATTGGAGATCCGTCGATTTCGCTCGGGATGACAATGCGAGAGGAAAGTCAGTGGCGGTGCATAAAATCAGGTCTAGTTCATTCGATTATCCGGCGCCGAGAGGGCAGGAGGGCAAATCTTGAACCCAACACCGGAGGTGTTGAATATTTATAGCCCCGGGTAAAACCCGGGGTGTGTATGTGCCAATATTCCAACCCCGAGCCCTGATGTTGATCAAAGCCTGGATGTGTATCGAGGGGGTTCCGGGAATGATTTATGATGGATGATGGGCGATGAGTGATGAGCGATGTGAAGCTAGAAGTCTTGCGGCATTAGGGTTTGTTGAAGATCCATCCCGGTTTGGTAATTGGAGATCCCTCGACTTCGGTCGGGATGACAATGCGTGAGGAAAGTCAGTGGCGGTGCATAAAATCAGGTGTAGTTCATTCGATTATCCGGCGCCGAGAGGGCAGGAGGGCAAATCTTGAACCCAACACCGGAGGTATTGAATATTTATAGACCCGGGTAAAACCCGGGGTGTGTATGTGCCAATATTCCAACCCCGAGCCCTGATGTTGATCAAAGCCTGGATGTGTATCGAGGGGGTTCCGGGAATGATTTGTGATGGACGATGGGTGATGAGTTAAGAGTAGTGAGTATTAAGACATCAGACGTTAAACGTGAGACGGGTGAGTGATCTCTGATTGGAGATTGTTGATTGTCGATCTCAGAGAAATTTCCAATACTGCACCCCTTGGTCAATGAAGCTTTCCTGATCTACAAAGCTTCAGCGTAGTAGATAGCGTAGTTGACTGCTGCGTGCAGTTCACTTCTTGGGAATCGCCTTCGGCTCGGAGCGCAGTCCCGATCCTTCGGAATACCCTGCACCCTGCACCTACGCGGCCCGAATAATCCGTCTCGCCCAAATACTGATATCATCCAGAATAACATAGATAGAGGGCAGAACAATCAGCGTCACAACTGTAGAAAATGTGAGACCGCCAACAATGGCCCTGGCCATCGGAAAGTAGGGGGGGCCTTCACCACCGATTTGGGTGGTGCCCAGGCAGAGGGGGATCAGGCCAAGAACGGTCGTCGCAGCCGTCATCAGAATGGGACGCATCCGGTCTTTTCCGCCCTGAATCACCGCATCGCGTCTGGACAGGCCTTCACCCCGCAGGTGGTTGATATGGTCGATCAATACGATGCCGTTATTCACCACAATTCCCATCAGAATCAGAATTCCGATAAAGGCCATCAAGTCAAAATTAGTGCCGGTAATAAAGAAAAACCAGAAGATGCCCACCACACCAAATAGAATGCAGGACAATACACTCGTGGGGTACAAAAGGGATTCAAAGAGCGATGCCATGATCAGATAGATCAGAAAAAAAGCGATAGCAATATTGAAAAGCATCACGTTCATTGCTTCCAGGTCGTTGCCAAAACTGCGTCCGTAGCTCCATGAGTACCCGGCGGGATAGACCATTTGGTCCATCACTCCGGAAATTTTTCCCCTCGCCTCATCGGAGGTGATCCCTTCCAGGTTGATGGCAATACCCAGCGAGGTTTTGCGGTTTTCACGGAAGATGCGCCCTGATCCGGGACTCTGCTCAAAAGTGGCCAGCGTGGCCAGTTTTACGGTCTGGTCGTCACCCACGGATATGGGCAGATCTTTGAGATCATCCAGCGTCTGCCGGTTTACATCCTGAAACGCCAGAACCACGTCAATTTCACTTTCCGGTCCGCGGATTCGCTGAACCGTCTGCCCCCGCATGGCGCCCGATACCATATTGGCAACGGCTCCCGATGTGAGCCCGAAATTCCGTGCCCGGTTATGATCCACGGTGAGCCGCACTTCATCGCTGCCTGATTCGGCTTCCGACCTAACATCCGCAAAACCTTCCATCTGGCCAAGACGCCACTCTACCTGCTCTGCAAGTTCTTCCAGCACATCCATCGACTCACCCTGCACAAATACCCGGACCTGTTCACCGCCGCTACGGTTGATATACTCAAAAGCGGGCTCGCCAATGGCGATTTCCGGAAGATTTGCTTCAATCTCCTCCTTGATCCGGGTGACAGACTTTTCGGCATCATCGTCCGCTATCAGGTTGATGGACGAATTCGCGTATTCAGGCTGGTAGTAGGTATAAACGGATTCAATCTCAAACTTTTCCTGGTTGCTGTAAAGGTACCCCTCAATGCGATCAACGGACTCTTTGACCGTTTCAAGGGTGTAGGCTGAATTCAGGTTATACTGCAGCTCCAGTTTCCGCTCCTCAACGCGCGGGAACATATCAACACTCATCATGGAAAGCGGAATCGCACCGCTGAAAAAGAGCAGCGTGATCAGTACAACGGAGAGTTTTCTTCGCTCGAGCAGCCATCCCAGCAAAGCGGAATATTTATCCGACATGTTGTCGATGGCAGTCTGCTTTTCAGACTTTTTGGGAGGTTTAATATTTGATGTAAGAAGCGGGATCACCGTAAGGGAGATCACAAGGGACGCAATCAGCGAAATGATGATCGCCATACCGATATAGTACATGTGCTGGGAAACAAAGCTCTCATTCACCACATTTGGAAGGAACACGATGATGGACGTAAGCGTACCGGCGGTGACGGCAACGGCCACCTGTTTTGTTCCGAGGGCGGCTGCTTTTTTGGGATCCTTCAGCTGCCGCTGATAGCGATGGATATTCTCCGTGACCACAACGGCATTATCCACCAGCATACCGATGGCCAGCATCAGGCCCGTCATGGACAGAATGTTGAGGCTGATATCCAGGAAAAAGAAGAATCCCAGTGTAACGATGATTGAAAACGGCACGGCAGTGGCGACGATCATGGTCGTGCCGGCGTGTCTCAAAAAGATGTAGAGAACGAGGAGCGAGAAGAGGGCGCCGATCATGCCCGCATTGAAGAGTTCGCGAAGAGAGCTCAGAATACCGTCTGCCTGGTTAAACATCTGATAGATCTCAATACCCTGCATTTCCGGCCGGTCACCAATTTCATCGATTTCGGCAAGAACAAGATCCACTACCTCAACCGTATTGGCCGTGGACTCTTTGGTAATGTCAAGGCCCACCGCATATTTCCGGTCAAGGTGCCGGGCATAATTCCGTTCCGGAGTGGTGTAGGTTACGGTCGCAACATCTTTTACCCGGATATTGTTATCGGCAATAATAATATTCTCGATATCTTCTACGCCCTGCAGATCACCCATCGGACGCACCATATATCGGAGTCCAGCATCGGTAATTTTTCCTGCTGACACAGAGAAGTTAGCCTGGCTGATTGTACTGCTGAGCTCATTGAGGTTGATGCCGTATGCGGTGATGCGGGCCGGATCCAGTTCAACCCGTATCTCCCGTTTCTCAACACCATACAGCGTTACCTGGCCAACACCCGGAATACGTTCAATACGCTGTTTGAGATTGCGGTTGAGGAGTTCATACGCATTCGACAGGTCCCGGTCGCTGGAGATCCGCAGCTGAAGGGTAGGGGCATCGCCATCCTGAAATTTATTGATTGAATAGTACTCGAAATCATCAGGCAGCTGGTTTCTAATGCTCTCGATCTTCTCTTTTATCTCAATGGCCTTCAGGTTGATGTCGGTTCCCTGCTTGAAAATGACAACCACACCCGCATTGTCCTCCCCTGAGTTTGAATTGATGCGGTCAACACCGCTCAATGTGGCAAGAACCTCCTCAATGGGCCGTGCAATGGTTTCATTGGTCTCGGTAGGCGTGGAGTTTGGGTATGGAAGATCAATAAAAGCCCCCGGAAACGTAATATTGGGCATAAACTCGAGTGGCACCAGCCGTGTCGCAATAATGCCTACCACCACCAGGCTCACGAATACCATGAGGGTGGTGACGGGGCGGCGCAGCGAAAGATCTGTTATGTGCATGGTGCCCTTCCTAGGCTGTTTCCGTTCCGTTTACAGTATCGGTGTCCGTACCCGTAGGATACTGCTTGCGATCCACGATGGCGTACATCACCGGAATAACAACCAGCGTGAGCAGTGTCGATACCAGCAATCCGCCGATGACCGTGATACCCATGGGTGCACGCAATTCGGCACCATCGCCAAAGCCGATCGCCAGCGGCAGCAGGCCAAGCGTTGTCGTGAGGGTGGTCATTAAAATGGGACGCAGCCTTGACTTCCCGCCCTCCATAATGGCTTCAATCTTTTCGGTTCCCTTCCTTCTCATCTGGTTGATCAGGTCGATCAGGACGATGGCGTTGTTAACAACGATACCGGCCAGCAGAATCAGCCCGATAAAGACCACAACGCTGATTGTACTGCCGGTAACATAGAGAGCGAGAATCGCTCCGACCAGCGCCAGCGGGATAGAGAACAGAATAATGAACGGGTGCAGCAGGGATTCGAACTGGGACGCCATCACCAGGTACACCAGGAAGATGGCCAGGGAGAGAGCAAAAAGCAGGGAACGGAACGAGTCGGACATCTCCTCGTTCTGTCCGCCAATATCCGCAAATACACCGGCCGGCATGGCTGTTTCCGATAAGATGCTCTGTACCTCACCGGCAGCCTCACCCAGATCGCCATAGCTCAGGTTGGCAGACACAACGGCAACACGCTGCTGGGAAACACGTCTGATTTCGCCCGGCCCGTTTGCAATTTCAACGCTTGCAATGGCACTGAGCGGGATTGGTCTGTCGCTTCCGGGATTTACAATCAACCGTGTGATTTCGTCGATGGATGCACGGTCTGACTCCCGGGCCCGGACGAGCACATCGATTTTCCGGTCTCTCCAGGAGTACCGGGTGGCTACATCACCGCGCACATTACTCACCACACGGTCTGCCACTTCGTGCACCTGCAGCCCGAAAGCAGCGGCCCGGTCACGATCAAAATGGATCTGAAGTTCGGGACTTCCCGTTTCCATGGTGTTTTTTACATCCGCGAAGCGGTCGTTGGCCGACAGCCGGGCAGCAACGGCATCGCTGGCTCGTTTGAGGTCATTCAGGTCAAAACCGCTGATCTCAATTTCAATCGGTGTCTTGAAGCTGAAGAGTTCAGGCCGGCCAAACTTGTACTGAAGGCCCGGTATCTGACCCAGGGAAGCACGCATCTTCTCCATGGTATGCTCTTCCTCGGCGGAGGTTGCACCGGAAGCGAGCGTCACATTTAACTGTCCCCAGTTTTCGCCGCCCTGGTTCGGGTTGGCGTCCATCCGGTTCCCGGTTCCTGCAACAGCGAACGTGGTGCGAACGTCGTCATACGACCTGACAGATTCCTGAACGGTTCTGAGTGCACGATCGGTCTGCTCGATCGGGGTGCCGGGAGGGAGCTGGAACTCCACGGAGAATTCTCCCTGGGATAGCTGCGGAATGAGCTCAACGCCGATCCGGGGCACCAGGGCAATGGAACCGGCAAAGATGATCAGAGCGGAGGTTAAAACAACGGCTTTGTGATTCAATGACCAGTTCAGCAGCGAGGTGTACCGCTTCTCGGTGAATTTGTAACTCTTGTCGAAAGCATACACAAATGGCGAAAAAAGGGTACGAGTGATGGTCGATACCCATCGTGCGATAAATTTAAACAGTTTTGTAAACGCTGTGGGCACGGTGTAAAACAGAAACATCCTCACTGCCCGCAGGCCGCGCCCCAACCGTGTCCGGGGTTCTTTCAGGTCCAGCGGATCAAGCGTTTTTTTGTCCCCGCCGATGGATGAGAGCATGGGGATCAGGGTGATGGCGACAACCAGGGATGCCAGAAGTGAGAATGTCACAGTGAGCGCCTGATCCCGGAAAAGCTGACCCGCAATTCCCTGAACAAAAACAAGCGGAAAAAAGACAGCGATGGTGGTCAGAGTGGATGCAATCACGGCCATACCCACTTCACCGGCTCCCTCGCGGGCCGCTTCCACGATGCCCTTGCCCTGTTCACGGTGGCGCGCAATATTTTCAAGTACCACGATGGAGTTATCCACCAGCATCCCGATGCCCAGCGCGATACCGCCAAGCGACATGATATTCAGCGAGATGTCGTTGCCGTACATCAGGTTGAAAGTGGCGATGATGGATACCGGAATGGAGACCGATATAATGACGGTGGTCCAGAAATTGCGGAGGAAAAAATAGAGAACCAGCACGGCCAGTATACCCCCGATGATCCCTGCATTCCTTACCTCATTCACCGCCGATGAGATAAATACGGATTGATCATACACCTTTACGAGCTTCATGCCGGCGGGCAGAATGGATTGAATGGCTGCCATGCGTTCATTTACCGCGTTGGCAACGGCTACGGTATTGGCATCGCCCTCTTTATAGATGGCGATCTCTACGGCTTCGGCACCGTTCAGTCGTGTGATCGCCTCCCTCTCTTTATAGGATTGAACCACATCCGCTACATCTTTCAAATAGATCACGTTACCGGAATCGCTCGCGACAACCACATTTCGAATCTGATCTACCGTTTGAAATTCATTCAGCGTTCGAACCAGGTACTGTTGTGCGCCCTCCTCCAGCCGACCTCCCGAGAGGTTCACATTCTCGGCCGAGAGAATCTGTGCGACAGACTCAATCGGAATATTCAGGTAGGAGAGCCTCTGCTGATCGATATTCACCTGAATCTCCTCTTCGAGTCCCCCGCTTATCTTTACAGAGGCGACGCCCTGAGCGGATTCCAGGTTTTTCTTCAGCTCTTCATCACCCAGTACCCGCAGACCCTTCAGACGCGATATGGCATCGGGACTTGAAAGGTCCTGCTGTGAAGCAAAATCAAATGGGGATACCTGCTCTTCTTCCTCAGGAAAATCATTGTCATAGTAGAGAGCGTAGCGCAGAATCGGCTCGAGCGTGGGATCAAACCGGAGTGTAACCGGCTTCTCAGCGTCAAGCGGAAGGTTAACCGCATCCAGCTTGGCCATTACGTCCAGATTGGCGAAGCTCATGTCCGTCCCCCAGGCAAACTCAAGCACCACATCCGACTGACCGGCGCGTGAGATGGATCGAACCTGCTGAACGCCTTTTACCACACCCACAGCCTCCTCAATGGGTTTGGTAATCAGGTTTTCAACTTCAACGGGAGCGGCACCCTCAAAATCGGTTCGGACGGTAAGGGTAGGGTAGCTGAGCTCGGGAAGAAGGTTAACGTTCAGGCGGGAGAGGGAAACCATCCCAAACAGGATGACGCCCACGGTGAACATAGCAATGGTTACTTTCCGGCGGATGGATATGTCAATGAGTTTCATAAGTTATCCGCTTCCTATATACGATCAATAACGCTGACTCTGGAGCTGTCCTGCAGGCTTGTCTGGCCGATGGTTACAACCATCTCACCGTCATCCAGTCCCCCGATTACTTCCACGTTCGATCCGTTGGTGTACCCGGTCTGGATCGATTTTTTAAACGCGAGCGAATCCCGTATCACAAATACACTGTTTGAGAGATCCTCCGATATGACGGCCGATTTGGGGATCATCCGGGTGTTTTGGCGCGTGTCGTACACAATCTTAACCCGTGCAAACATGCCGGGCCGCAGCTGACCCTGTGTCTCGTCAACATAGATGGTCACTTTAAACGTACCGGTTTCTGAATCCACAACCGGGCTGGTCCGCTCCACATGGCCAACAAATGTTTCGCCCGGGATAGCGTCGGCACGGAGCTCCACCCGCTGATCTTTCTTAATTTTTGACATCTCATGTTCGGGAACGTGAAGAATTGCCTGCAGCGGACTAAAGTCGGATACGCGATAGAGCTGCTGGTCAATCGTCACCATATTCCCACTTTTTACGTATCGCATGGAGATGACGCCAGAGATGGGAGAACGTACTGAGGTATGCTCAAGGTTGAGGACGGCAAGGTCGTAGGTCGCTTTCTGCGACTCATATTCAAACTTAGCGTTTTGATATACCTCTGCAGCAATCAGCTCGCGTTCAAACAGGCTCTTGTTTCGCTGATACTCGCTTTCAAGCCGGTCGAGGGTGGCTTTGGCTCGATTGACCTCTATCTGATACTGATCATCTTCGATTTTGGCGATAACCTGTCCGGCCTGAACCCGGTCGCCCTCTTCCACATGAAGCGTTTCGATGATGCCGCGGACTTTTGAAACCACCGTGGCTTCCTGCTCGGCGTCGAGCGTAGCGGTATTGGAGTAGTAGGCTGAGATGTCGCCCCGGCTAACGGATGATACCTCAACCGGGATAATCGGAATGTCATCTTCCGTGTTGTCTTCAGTGTTTCCGTTGCTGCTGCAGGCCTGAAGGGTAAAGAGTGCGCCCAGCAGCAGGGCCAAAGAGAGGAGATTCCTGGTAAACGTCATGTGAGTACTATTGAATTTAAATCATAATCTGGATCCTGTAACGCGTCATGGTACGAGACGACGACATGTTTGTTACAGGAGCAGTTCAACCTTACCCACAGATCTGTTTAAAAGAGCAGCGTGAGGCTGTATGTCCGCTGCCAAGCTTCCCTGAAACAGAAGGATGAGAGCACCAAAAACTCATTAAAGAAGTGAAAATCCCCGGAAAATTGGTTTTGGAATCCCGAATACGAAAAATCAGGTGCATACATTTATGCACAGAAAAGCGGGAGATTTTTACTATTCTGAGGTTTGGTGATCGAAAGGTGGGGCCTTTCTCCCCGGTTAACTGAGCAGGTGGAGGTATGATGGCCGCCTTTGACATTTTCAGCTCAAAACACCCAGCAACCAAACACTCCCGACGGAAAGATTCATTTTGAACCCGTGCCTTCATCCGATTGCCAAATGCCCTCAATCCAACACATTGACAAGTAAACACATAAGCACTTTAATACGGTACAAATGTTTAAAAAACCGGTAAAACCAAAAAAGGCATCCTTACTGTTTACGCTTCTGATCGCGATCACTGCGTATTTGGGCTCACAGGCCTCTCCTGTATTTGGATATTATGTCGCACTGCTAACCATGGTTGCATTGATTCTGGCTTCCTATACAAATTCATTCTGGCCCTCGAAAGAGAAAGCGGAAAATCCGCTTGTTTTTTCCCTTTTCTGGGGATTGGTGATTGGAGGATTGGTTCCTTTCGTTGCAGTCAACTTCGCAGAGGGTGGGATGCAGGCCGTTTTTGACATATTTAAATCATAACACCCAGCCATCTCTCCATCCAACATAATTTTATGGCTCAACCCATCAATGTATTCCCAAATACCGGCAACCCAAACACCCCAACACTTTAAATAATCGTTATGAAACCCACCACTCACCTACTGATTCTGTCGTCTTTCATACTCCTGAGCTGTAATTCCGGGTCAGGTTCCGCAGAAACCGATTCAACTGAAGAAATCAATACCGTCATCGAAGAAACCCGGCAGCTGCGGCATGTGGTTCTTTTTGAATTCACCGAAACATCAACTACTGAAGATATTGAGCGCATCGAAGAGGCCTTTGCAGCCCTGCCTTCGCAGATTGACGTGATCCGGGATTTTGAATGGGGAATCAACAACAGTCCCGAAGGGCTCGATCAAGGCTTTACCCACTGCTTTATCGTGACCTTCGACAGTGAGGAGGGACGGGACATCTACCTGCCGCACCCCGCTCACCAGGCCTTTGTGGAGATCCTGAGCCCGCACCTGGAGGATGTACTGGTGGTGGATTATTGGGCGAGGTGAAGTGAGTAGATGGGTTGATTTCAATTACGAATAGACGAACCTGAGGATATTTTATTTAACTCTTTTATCTGTCCTGCAGTCATTTTATGTAACCAAAACCCGATCTTGTTTGCCATTAAAGGCATTCTAAACTTTTATTTAACTGGTTTATACGGTTTTCCGAAATTCCGAAATTGTATAATTATATGTTATTGTACTTAATCTAAGATCTTTAAGATATAAAATGATGTCTTGTGATAGTGAATATCCTCATAGAGCCGTGTGTAAGAAGGTCTTCTAACCTCAAGTAATTTTTTCTATTGAATAACCACCCAAAGTGCAGTCAAATTTTAGTATTCTCTTTTAAGACTATTCATTTAATCTGAACCGAGTAAACGGTGCCTTCAGGCGAATGGGCCATCAATCCATGTGATCCCTCTTTTCTAACGGCAAAATATTGAATCTGCTTGCCTTGCATGCATCTATAAATTATTATGGAGACACAATAAGTGGCGTAAGAGCCGGTACGGGAATGTCAGGCGTCCATAACTTAGCAACTCTAAACCCAGCCATCATGTTTTTGGATTCTGATTTCTATTACATATTCGGACCGGCCCTGCTCGTTGCGATCATTCTTGCAATGGGGTTCAGGTTTTGGGAAGGCAGGAAAGAGAGTGAACTGGAAAAAGCAATATCCGAGCTTAAGATCAATATCGTTTTGATCGGCTTTCTATCCATCGTACTGTGGTTTATGCTCCCCTCAACGCCTTCATTGCATACATTTGGTTTTCCTGAAACCATACATGAAATCCAGTCGAACGAACAGCTGCTTGATTATCCGCAGGGACAAAGCAGTGCGATTATTCGCACAACACAAGTGGTCCAGTGGTTTATATTCCTGTTCGTCTGGGGGCTTTTAACCACACTTTATTCTGTCATGAAAGCACTGGGAAACAGGAGAGAGGCATAGAAATAGAATAAACAGTCGACAATGCATGATTCCATCCATTTCAGTGCTTACCTGTTTTTTTACTACTGCCATTACGTCTTTGTAGGTTGTTGTCGTGTGGATTATGGTGATCTTTCCGTAAACCTGCCATTCCATAAACGGCTTACCTGATAACCGATGAACAGACAGTACTCATTCATTATCGTTCTGTCACTCCTGAGCTGGATCATGGTATCGTGCCAGGGATTTGAGCAGCATATTGAAAGAAGTCCATCCAATAATGACTTTACGGATCGTGTTGACTCACTGGTCATCAGTACAATGAACCGGTATAACATTCCGGGGCTTGCCATTGGACTGGTATCCGGCGATTCAATCAGGTACGCAAAGGGGTATGGAATAAAAACGATTCAGGATACGCTTCCGGTGACGGAATTTTCAAATTTTCATACGGCATCCATCAGCAAGCTGATTACGGCGCAGGCCATCATGATGCTGGTTGAAGAGAATAGGATTTCCCTGGATGATCGGTTGCCGGCACGGGTTCCCAATTTGAGGTACAGTGACAAACGGGTGGAAGAGATAACGATCCGGCAGCTGCTGAACCACACCTCGGGGCTGCCCGATGTTTCCAGCTATGAGTGGGGAAATAATCATCAGTCCGACCGGAGTCTGGAGCAGTATGTTCTGAGCCTGAACCTGAAACCCGAAATGGACCCTTCCTCTCAATATCACTACAGTAATCTGGCATACAACATCCTGGGCTATGTTATCGAAAGAGTAACCGGAACGTCATTTGAACTCTATGTGAAAGAACATATTCTTGACCCGAATGGAATGAGCGGCAGTGATTTCAGATATTATCTGATTCCCGACTCGCTGAGAACATCTCCTCACTCAAAAAATTGGCTCACCGGAAATGTTTATGTTCGGAAAACATATCCCTATACCAGAGAGCACGGCGCAAGCAGTACGCTGAATTCATCAGCATCGGATTTGAGCAAGTGGATGATTTCGTTCATGGAATCGATGATTGCAAATAACGGTGAGAACGTGTTTACACAGATGACCCAGCCGGATTTTCGTGCCTATCCGTACATTGGTTTGGGATTTCAATTGGGCACCCTGGAATCCCGGGCAACCATTGGCCACTATGGGGGCGATAAGGGGTACAGGAGCTACCTGCTGATGATACCGGAAGAAGAGACAGGATTGGTACTGTTAGCCAACTGCGATTACAATGAAGATTTCAGGCAGGAGATACTGCACCCGCTTGCCGGACTTATGCTAAAGAATAACTAAATTAAAAAACGGGTAACCCATTGGATAGGATATCCGCCGGCACCCCGCAGCCGACATCTCGTTGTGAAGCAGAGGAAAACATGTTAACAAGGTGATATCAAGTGATGAAAAAAATGAACAATAACATCAGAAAGGCTGTACCTAAAGACCTCAATCGGTGTACCGAAATCCGCGGGTTAACACGGGATAATCCGATTGACAGAGCGACACTAATAGCAATCGGAGTTACGGAAGAAGCATGGGCTATAAAACTAGAGAAGGGTGAATATATCGGTGTAGTTGCCGAAGAAAAGGGAGAAATCGTTGGTTATTGTTTCGGTGATACGCAAACAGGGGAGATCCTGGTTTTGGCTTTGCTTCCAAAGTACGAAGGTGCTGGTTTGGGGCGTCATTTGTTGTCCAAAGTTATGGAAGAGTTATTTTCTGCAGGACTCTCTGAACTGTGGCTTGCGGCTTCATCTGACCCACAAATCAGAGCATATGGCTTTTACAGACATCTGGGATGGCAGCCATCAAATACATATGACGATAATGGGGATGAGATACTCACATATTTTAAGATATAAAGCCAATTCGATAGCAGCACGATTGGGCAGATAGAGAGTATTATAATCACGCAGCCAAGTGGAATCCTGCTTCCAAAAACGATCCTATCCCGGTTCCTGCAATAACTCAACGGATTTTCAATACATCCGCCAGCACCCCCGCGGCGGTCACCTCCTTGCCGGCTCCGGGTCCCTGAATAATGAGGGGCTGATCCTTATACCGCCGGCTTTTGATCTGAATGAGATTGGTGGTGCCGGTGAGCAGGCCAATGGGTGATCCCTTGGGCACTTCCACCAAACCTACGCGCACGGTTCCGTTTTTCAGAACACCCTCATAGCGCAGGGTGCTTCCGCGGCTTAGAACCGGCTCCATGCGCTCTTTCCACTCCTCATCCGCTTCATGCAGGCGTTCCAGAAAGTCGGAAGCATCCACATCCTTTAGTGAAGGGGGGATGAGCGATTCCACCTTGATGTCGCTGCTCTCCAGCCGGAGTCCGCAGATGCGGGCCAGGATCAAAAACTTGCGGGCCACATCCTCGCCCGAGAGGTCATCACGCGGGTCGGGCTCCGCATAGCCGAGCGACCGTGCCTTGATTACGGCCTTGCTGAACGGCTCGCCCTTGTCGAGCTGTGAAAAGAGATAGGTCATCGTGCCTGAAAGAACGCCGGTGATCTCCAGGATTTCGTCACCCGACTCAATAAGGCTTTTCACCGTTCGGATCACGGGCAGTCCGGCGCCCACGTTGGTTTCATATCGGAACTCTGTGTCGTTTCTGCGCGCCAGTTCGTGCAGCTCGTCGAACTGCCCTTGGCTGCGGGTGTTGGCGATCTTACTGGGTGTTACCACATGAATGCCGAGGGAAAGGAGGGTGGCGTAGAGCTCCGCAACCTCACGGCTTCCGGATGTATCCACAAAGATCACGCATCCTGCTTCATAGTTTGCCAGTTTCCGGATAATGTCGTTCCAGTTCTTCTGTTCTCCCTTCCAGAGGTTAAGATCCCCGGAGCGGTCGTCATATGGCTCTTCCTCCGGGTTGAGCCACCGAACATGTCGTGAGTTGCACAGGCCGATTACGCGGCATGACGCGTTGCCGGCCACTTGCCGTAGAAACGTCTCACCGACAGCGCCTACGCCCGCCACAAAAATGTATTTGGCTGGTTGGGGGATTCTTGCGATCTCTGTTGAATAAGCGATTGCCTCGGATGGGCTCATGATTGTGTGATGTTTATCTAAATGTGAGTTGCAATAAGGACTGAAAGTGAAAAGTCCCCTCCTTTGTAAGGAGGGGAGATTCCTTAGCCGAATTTCTAACTCGATTAATGTTACTTTGCATTAATTGGTGCTGATTTAAGCGATTCCTTAAACTCCCGAATCACCTCATTCATCTGCTCCCACTCGATCAGGAACGCGTCGTGGCCGAAATCGGAGGTGATTTTGGAGAAGCGTCCGTTTGGCAGGAGGGATGCAAGTTCTTTCTGTTCGGGAACGGGATAGAGGTGATCGGAGTCGATTCCGATCACCTGCACGGGGATCTTTACCCGGCCCAGCACTTCCTCAAACGAGCCGCGATTGCGCGATACATCGTGTGTATCCATCGCTTTGGTGAGGATGATGTAGGAGAGCGCGTCGAACCGTTTGGCCAGTTTTTGCCCCTGGTAGTTCAGGTATGACTCCACCTGGAACTGTCCGTCCTCGTTCTGCAGCTTGCGTCCGAACTTTCGGTTGTAGTCCTCAGGCGTGCGGTATGTGATCATCGCCATCATTCTCGCGGCCGCGATGCCTCCCGCCGGACCCTTTTCCCGGTCATAAAAACCGCCTTTCCAGTCGGCGTCGCCCATAATGGCCGCGCGCTGTGCATGGCTGATCCCGATCGCCCAGGGGGTGTGCGCCTTGCCCATGGCCATCAGTATGGCCGACCGCACCCGTTCGTCCAGAATGCAGAACTCCAGTGCCTGCATACCGCCCAGTGATCCGCCCAGAACGCGTTTGATTCCCTTGACTCCCAGCTGATCGAGCAGCTGCATCTGGAACCGCACCATGTCGCGTATGGTGATCTCCGGAAAGCCGCCGCGCCAGGGCTCACCGCTTTCGGGGTTCACGGACCATGGCCCCAGCGACCCGTAGCAGCTGCCCGGCACGTTTATGCAGACGATGAAATCCTCCTCCGGATCGGCGGCACAGCCCGGACCGATCAGTCCCGGAAACCATTCGTCGGCCGCTGCATGACCCGTCAGCGCATGGCAGATCACCACCGCATTGTCGGCGCTCTCGTTGAGCTCGCCCCACGTTTTGTACGCGGCCTCCGCCCGCTTAAACCGGTGCCCCGACTCGGTGATGAAGGGCTTATTAAGTGTTGTAATGGTAATTCCCTGGTTCATAGTCATTAACTGATTTTTTTTCACCGCGGAGACGCGGAGTAAAAATTATTTTGCCACAGAGGCACGGAAACGGAAGCTTTATAATCTGTGACTATTTTCTCCCCTTCTTCTCAAGAAGGGGATTAAGGGGTGGATGATTTACATGTCTTGAACCACCCCCGGCCCCTCCTTAAAAAGGAGGGGAGTGTAGTCGCCATTGACGGAATAACTTTCTTTTCCGTGCTTCCGTGGCTACTCTTCTCCGCGTCTCTGCGGTGATAACTTTCATGTTAAGCCTCTATTTTAATCTTCTTAAAAGCCTGCTCGAAGTCACCGATGATATCGTCGATATGTTCGATTCCGACGGAGACGCGGATCAGGTCCTCCTTCACCCCGCTGGAGGCCTGCTCCTCTTCCGTAAGCTGCTGATGCGTGGTGGATGCCGGGTGAATCACCAGTGTTTTGGCGTCGCCCACGTTGGCCAGGTGGCTGGCCAGTTCTACGCCTTCGATGAACCCGCGGGCCGCCTCATAACCACCTTCCACACCAAAGGTGAGCACCGCACCGAATCGTCCCCCGCGCAGATACTTCTTCCCATTTTCGTGGTGCGGGTGGGAAGAAAGCCCCGTGTAGTTGACCCAGGCCACCTCATCACGGCCATCGAGCCACTGAGCCAGTTTCAGTGCATTTTCGGCGTGACGCTCGGCCCGCAGCGAGAGGGTTTCCAGTCCCTGCAGCAGCAGAAAGCTGTTGAAGGGCGACTGAGCCGGACCCACGTCCCGCAGGCCCTCTACGCGCGCACGAATGGCAAACGCGATGTTTCCAAACGGACCTTCTTCACCGAAGACTTCCCAGAAATTGAGCCCATGGTAAGCAGGAGATGGATCTGTAAAGAGCGGATAGCGTCCGTTGCCCCAGTTGAAGTTGCCTGCGTCCACAATCACGCCTCCGATGCTGGTACCATGTCCGCCGATCCACTTGGTTGCTGATTCCACCACTACGTTGGCACCGTGGTCGATGGGCCGCGCGATGGCACCGCCGGCTCCGAAGGTGTTGTCGACCACCAGGGCTACGCCGTGTTTTTTGGCGATGGCTGAGATCTTTTCAAAGTCGGGCACATTTCCTTTCGGGTTTCCGATGCTCTCAACATAAATTGCGCGCGTTTTGTCGTCGATGGCGGCCTCAAAATCCTCCGGGTTATCATCTTCGCCCACAAATCGCACATCAATGCCCAGGCGCGGCAGGGTCACCTTAAACTGGTTGTAGGTGCCACCGTAGAGGTTGGGCGTGGATACAATATTGTCTCCCGACTGGGCCAGGGTGATCATGGCCAGGAACTGTGCGGACTGACCCGACGCGGTGCCTACGGCCGCTGCACCTCCCTCCAGAGCTGCAATGCGCTTTTCAAAAACGTCGGTTGTGGGATTCATGATCCGTGTGTAGATGTTGCCGAATTCTTTCAGTGCAAAGAGTGTGGCAGCGTGATCGGTATCGTCGAACTGATATGAGGTGGTTTGATAGATCGGCACCGCCCGCGAGCCGGTGGTGGGATCGGGTTCCTGTCCTGCATGAAGCTGCAGGGTTTCGAATTTGTAGGTCTTTGGTTGTCCGTTTGTGCTCATGGTGTTGTTGTGTGGTTTTGACTCACCCCCTGTCCCCCTCTCTACGGGTAGAGAGGGAGAACTTTTTAAAGAATTTGGAGGTCGATTAGGGTTTTATTGTTAAAAATGGTTTGGATTTAAAAGTCCCCTCTGGAGAGGGGACAGGTGAAAACAAAAAGGCGCAGCCTGTTTTGTTGAACGAGGGGTGTGTAGTGTGGGGCTAAGGTGGGTGATTGTTCATCAGAACCAACTCAACGCTCCGGAAACACACCCCTGTGTTTCGGAAGACGCACTGCATGCGCTTTCTCAATTCTGTCCCCTCTGGAGAGGGGACGGCGCAAAAAAAAAGCCTCTTCCGAAAATCCGGGAATCCGTGGCGGGAAAGATTTTCAGAAGAGGCTTGTCGGTTGCTGTAAAAAAACAGCAGAGGTGCCTGATCTCTCATCTTTCCCTGCTTTGATAAACGTATGGTTTTATCAAAGCGGGCAGGATTTAGCACCTGACCCCCGAACGCATTCGGGGCGGTTGCTAAGGTTTCACAGGGCCTGTCCCTCCACCTTTCTGGATAAGAGTTCATTAAAAACAAAGAACGTGTTCGGTTACCGAACATGAAAAAAGCCCTGCAGCATTCCTGAGGGCTTCAACTATCTTTATGAAAAATGGTCACACCCTCATTGTTATGTGTACAAACACATACAACAGCTACAGCAGGGAATTGAATAATATGTGACCGGATTTTTCATTGATCAAATAATACGATTCTTTTATCGGATCATGCAAGATTTTTTTTGAAACGTTAGAATTCATCCGATTGGTATGGTATCAACGGTTCGAATAACTGATTTCTGAACGTCAATACACGGTCTTCATCAGACCCGCTCAATAATGGTGGCATATCCCTGGCCCACTCCGATGCAGAGGGTGACCAGTGCGTATTTTTTCTTCTGTTTATGCAGTTCAATGGCAGCTGTCTGCAGGATGCGCGTGCCGCTCATACCAAGGGGGTGGCCGAGTGCAATGGCGCCGCCGTTCGGGTTGATACGCATATCATTGTCCTGAAGCCCCATTTTGCGGGTGCAGGCCAGTGCCTGTGCAGCAAAAGCTTCGTTCAGCTCGATGATATCCATATCGTCAAGCGATAGCCCTGCCTTATTGAGCGCGATTTCTGAGGCGAAAACCGGACCAATACCCATAATGCGTGGTTCTACGCCTGCTACTCCCGAAGCCACGATGCGCGCGAGGGGTTTCAATTGGTTGTCTTTGACTCCCTTCTCGGATGCAATCAGCATGGCAGCGGCACCGTCGTTCAGTCCGGAAGAGTTGCCCGCGGTTACGCTTCCGTCTTTTTTGAAAGCGGGACGCAGTCCGGCCAGCACATCGGTCGTGGTTCCTGCACGAATAAATTCATCCATGTCAAAAACAACCGGATCTTTTTTCCGCTGCGGTATTTCAACTGCTGCGATCTCTTCCCCAAGCCGTCCGGATTCTCGCGCAGCGGCCGCTTTTTTCTGCGACCATGCCGCAAATTTGTCCTGATCCTCCCTGGAAATTCCGTACAGCTCCACAAGGTTTTCGGCCGTGTTGCCCATGCCCTCGGTTCCATAGAGCTCCTCCATTTTCGGGTTGATAAACCGCCATCCAAAGCTGGAGTCGTGCATCTCAGCATCGTTGCCAAACGGCCTGGATACCTTGGAAATAACCCAGGGTCCGCGGGTCATGTGCTCCACACCGCCGCTGATAAACAGGTCGCCGTCGCCCGCTGCTATGGCGCGGTGTGCATGAATCACGGCCGACATCCCCGATGCGCATAAGCGGTTTACCGTTTCGCCCGGTACCGTAAAGGGCAGGCCGGCAAGGAGCAGCGCCATACGCGCCACATTCCGGTTGTCTTCGCCCGCCTGGTTCGCGCATCCCATAATTACATCGTTTATGAGCTCCGGCTCCAGTGCATGGTTCCTTTTCATCAGTTCACGGATCACATGAGCAGCCAGGTCATCCGTTCGAACCGGCGAAAGCGTGCCACGAAAATTACCGATGGGAGTTCGAATGGCGTCGATGATAAAGGAATCTGGCATATTGCTGGTTGTTTGTTGTTTGTTGTTTGTTGTTTTTAAAACCTCATAAGGTGCTAATAAAATTGATTATAAACTGATAAAAAAACCATTTTTCCCGCCATCGGCAATCAGCCACTATCAATCACCTGTCGCAATGACAAATCAGTCCTCATCTTCCGCTTCACTAAGATA